>JAKAUF010000184.1 GCA_021827785.1 Acidobacteriota bacterium
CTGCGCCGACCGCCCTCCCGCTGGTGTGCGACGGCCCGGCGATATAATCGGTCTCTGGCGCAGCCATGCCCGTTTCCTCGACCGTTTCCCCTGGCGTTCCGGCCAGCGCGCGGCTCAGCCTCAGGCTTCCCGTGCCCGAAGCCGGCGCACTGTATCTTCCCGCTGATGTCCCGCCGCTAACGGAAGACGAGCTGTTCGAACTGTGCCGGCAGAACTCGGACCTCAGAATCGAGCGGACGGCGGAAGGAGGCCTGATCGTCATGCCCCCCTCGGGAGGATACTCCGGCTATCGCGGCAGCCGCGTAACGCACCTGCTCCGCGCTTGGGCCGAGCGCGACGGCTCCGGCGAGGTCTTCGATTCCAGCACCGGTTTCCGTTTACCCGGCAGCCGAGCCCTCCGCTCTCCCGACGCCGCCTGGGTCCGCCGCGAGCGCCTTGCATCGCTGACCCGGAGCGAAAAGCAGCGCTTCCTACCCCTCTGCCCCGACTTTCTGATGGAGATTGCCTCACCCTCCGATCGGCCCGCGGATTTGCAGCAAAAGATGCGGGAATACCGCGCCGCCGGCCTTGCGCTTGGCTGGCTGATTCAACCCGCGGACCATCCCGAAGAACGCAGAGTCGAAGTCTGGACCCAGGAACAGATCACGGTCCTTTCCGCGCCCACCACCCTCTCCGCCGACCCGCTTCTCCCCGGCTTCACCTTGGACCTGGCCTCGATCTGGGAGCCACAGTTTTAATCCGCTAGATGCACGTCAGTTGGGTAGCCGTCCCGGCTGCCCGGCGAAGCTGGTGTCTCCGGCTGCCACTCGGGGCAGACAGGCGAGGACGCCCATCTCATTTTCTCCGTTCCGAGGGCACCAGTAGGGTAGCCGTCCTCGGCTGCCCGGCGAAGCCGCCGTCCTCGGCTGCCACTCGGGGCGGACAGGCGGGGACGCCCATCCCACTTTCTTCGCCGCAAGCGCACCAGTAGGGTAGCCGTCCCGGCTGCCCAGCGAAGCTGCCGACCTGGCTGCCAGCCCAAGGAGTTCATCGGCTGGGGGCGAAAGGCCGATACGCCAATAACCCTAGCGCAGTTCCGGGCTGACCCAGCCCCAGGGCCACAATTCGGCTGTCTGCACCAATCCTTTCCGAACGGGATTCTGCACAATATACCTAGCCGTCGCCCTGATCTCGCCATCGGTGCGCAGCCAGTGATCGAAGGACTCGCGTTGCCAAAAATGCTGACCGCCGAGGCCGAACTCTGACGCCACGCGGTGCGCGGTGAAGCCCTTCAGGCTATGGGTGATTCGCGGCACCCGGGCCATCGGCGCGACGAGCAAATGGACATGGTCCGGCATGATGGTGCTAGCCAAACGGCGATAGAGGCCAAGACGCTCCTCCGCATGGCGAAAAGCCGAGTCCACAATCCCGGCGACAGCAGGAAGAGCGAGAATGCGTTCAGGCGCCTGCCGGTGCAGTCGCCACGTTAGGAAGAGAACCTCTCCGCCGGGATCCCAATGAGGCAGGTGGCGACGGTAAAACACACCCTGAGTGTCCAATGCGAGAGCCGAGGCGGGCAATCCGCCCCGATGGGTGGTGCTCCGAAATTGAGGGCGCCAGTAGGGTAGCCGTCCCGGCTGCCCAGCGAAGCTGCCGTCCCGGCTGCCGCTCGGGGCGGACAGGCGAGGACGCCCATCCCACTTTCTCCGCCGCAAGCGCACCAGTAGGGTAGCCGTCCTCGGCTGCCCAGCGAAGCTGGCGTCCCGGCTGCCACTCGGGGCGGACAGGCGAGGACGCCCATCCCACTTTCTCCGCCCCGAGCGCGCCGGCGCTGCCGAAATGAAAACGGCTGGCGGCATTGCTGCCGCCAGCCGCCTGCCCTGCTCACGACGGGGAAGCCGCGCAGGGAACTCGACAATTCCGGCCTGATGGCAAAAAACCGCCCGGGCCTCCTAAGGAAAAAGCGGCGGGCAGCTGGGCTGCCCGCCGCGTGTACTGCCCGCCGCCAACCTCAGAAGGTAATGTTGGCGCGCAACTGGACGGCGCGGGGCGAGTTGGCCACGCCTGCCGCGCCGAATCCCGGGCTTTGGATGTAGGGAGTTGGATTCCCCCAATTGACGGTGTTGTATAGGTTCAGGAACTCGCCCTGGAGCTGCAGGTGCCAGCGTTCCGTCAGGGCAATCGCCTTGCTGAGCGACAGATCCTGGTCGAAGAAGCCGGGCCCGTGCAGCCAGTAGTTGGACGCCAACGTTCCCGGCGTGGTGTTGGGCACCATGTCCTTGGAGTTGGCGGTTCCACCGGTCGGGGACGAGAGGAAGCTCGGATTGATGGTGAAGGAATACGGCCCGGGCGCTGAGTACACCCCGATTGAGTTCTGGAGGGCCGCCAGCGTCGAACCGGTGAAGCGGACTCCGCCATCGGCGTAATCATTGTACGTCTGGTAGCCGCCGATCAGATTGAACGGCGCGCCGGAGTGGAGCGTGATGATGGTGCCCACGGTCCAGTTGCCCAAAACATCGTTGACAATGCCCGGCGAGTTCAGGAACGCCTGGCCGCGGCCAAACGGCAACTGGTAGGTGCCGTAGGCGTTGAAGGTCTGGCGAATGTCATACAGCGTCGGTCCATACGCCAGTTGCAGGTTCCGCATCGTGAAGTTGTTGAAGCTGCCGGTCCAGGAATTGCCCGGCTCGACGCCCAGGGTGTGCGCCCAGGTGTAGTTGACGTCGAACTCCATGCCGTGCCACTGCTTCTGGCGGAAATCCACCTGCAAGGCGTTGTAGTTGCCGTAGCCGACGTCGGTCATATAGCCGGCCGAGCCGAGCGAGAGGTACGGCGGCCCCTCGGTGCCGGCGCCGTAGGGGTTCGCTTGGAAGAAGTTGATCGGGTAGGCCCCGGCCACGCCCGCACCCACGTACGGCGTGCAGGGCGAGAACGTGGCGCTGCCGACCATGTTGCACAGGTAATTGGGGTTGTTGGCTAGCGTGCTGGCGGCCGCGCCCACCTGCCCGGTGCTTAGGTCATTGATGATGTTGCCGTTGGTGGGGCTGACTCCGGCGGTGGTCAATATCGGCAGCGCGCTCTGGCCGGCGTAGCCGTTGTCGGCGAATGAACCGCTCACGCCGTTGGCGGCGTTGATTTTGAGGTTGTTCTGCGCCGCCTTGAACTCGGCCAGGAAGCCGTTATTGAAGACGTTGACCTCGTTGGGGTTCAGCGCGACCCACTGGTGAATGCTGCGGTTGCCGACGTAGCGAACCTCAATGGCGTTACTGCGACCTAATTGCCGCTGGATACCGAAGTTCCAGGATTCCACGTACGGCTGATGGATGTTCGGGTTCATGCCGTCGGCGCCGTAGGGGCTAAAGCTGAAAGTGAGGTCCGACATCGGCACGGTTGTTTGGAAGGATGTTGGCGTATACGAGTAGGCCGGCAGCGTGTCGCCCAGGAACAGGCTCCCCGGCGCGAAGGTCCCCGGCGCACCGCCGGTGGCTTGGTTCAGCGCGAAGCTCTGGTAATAGTTGAAGCCGCCGTCGGTCGCGGTGTTCCAGAAGAACTGCTGCGGCTCGGTATAGGCGATCATCGCGTAGCCGCCCCGGATCACGGTATTCTGGCCGCCCATCAGCCAACCCAGAACCCCGTTTTTCACGTCCGGGTTCCAGGCGAAGCCGAGGTTCGGCTGCGCGGTGTTCCAAGGGCTGTATTTGTGCGAGGAAGCTTGCAGCACCGGATTGTTCGTGCCGGTCAGGACGCCGGGCTTGAACAGATTGCCGATCCCCGAGGGGCCGTAGATGTTGGCCAGCGTGGCGCTGGTGTAGGCGCTGGTCAGATCGTAATTGTCGCCGGTATGGTCGAACCGGAGGCCGTAGTTGATGGTCAGGTCGGAGGTGGCGTGATAGGAGTCGCTGAAGAAAAGACCCCACGCTTGCTGCAATTCGTCCAGCGGATAGGCCCCGACCCCGGTCATGTACTGATGGGTCGCCGGATCCAGGGCGTGCTGGCCGTTCACGCTCTGGATGCGCCCGGTCAGCGTCGCGTACAGCGCCTCCGCTTCGCTAATCGCCGAGGACGGTGCGTTGGCGAAGTAGGGGGAGCTGACGAACGCGTTGGCGGCGGGATCAGCGCTGCCGATGCCGAGATTGATGTTCGGGAATCCCAGCGGGCCATTCCAATAGTGGTCTTGCTCGCGGTTGTAGTCCACGCCGAAGTCGAACATGTGCGCGCCGTCTTGCCAGCTCAGCGTGTCGGTGAAGTTAACCACCGGGTAATAGGTCGAGATCGGCGTGTAGTAGTTCTGGCCGCTGTTGCCGAGGGCGAAATTGACGATCGGCTGCGTCAGGTACAGCGGCTTGGCGTCCGGAGCGTACCAGCTCGCGTCATAGAGGTAGCCGCCGCGGAACTCGTTCACCATCGTTGGACTGATCGTCCAGTCCACGCCCAAGCCCCCGGTGTAGTTGGTGCTGTAGTTGCCCGCGGCCTGATCCGCAAAGCCGGCGCCCGGGAAAAACGGAGCGTTGACGTTCGGTTGTTTGTAGGTCGTCTCCAAGTAGTTGAAATCAATCCGCAGGGCGGGCGAGACGTCGTAGTCCAGCCGCAGGTCGGGGTAGTACTGCGTCACCGGTGACTGCACCAGCCAGGCGACGCTGCTGATGTTCGGGTCGCCGGTCGGCGCCACCGCGTTGCCCTTGACCCCGGCATTGATGGCCGACAGTTCGCTGCCCACGGTGGAGTTGACCGTGTAGGGCAGGCCGTTCGGCTTGGCGATCTGCGTCAGCACGTTCACGGTCTGGGTCGCGCCGCTATTGTCGGTGTAGGTGAAGTTGCCGAGCTCCGCGTTGGGGTTCAGGAAGGTGTCGCTGTTGGTATAGGCGCTGGGCTGGCGGGAGGTGGAAAAGCTGCCGAAGAAGAAGAGCTTGTTGTGGATGATGGGGCCGCCGATGTCGCCGCCGAAGTCGTTCTTGATGAACGGCGCGCGCCGCAAGCCGACCGCATTGTTGTACCAACTGTTGGCGTTCAGTCCGGAGTTGATGAAGTCCTCGAACAGCGAGCCGTGGAAATGATTGGTCCCGCTCTTGGTGATGTAATTGACCTGCATCGCGTTCTGGCCGGAGCTTTGGTTGACGCCCAGTTGGTCGGTCTGGATGGTCATCTGGCTCATGTCCTCCAGCCGGGCGCTCACCGCCGGGTCGGCATTGCCCGCGAACTTCATGCGGCTGCTGGAAGAGATAACACCGTTGACCTCGTTGCCCTGCGCTGCGGTCGGCAACCCGTCCCAGGTCGTGATGCCGTTGCTCTGCACCGCGCCGGGAATCAGCACCGTCAGCGCGCTGACGTCGCGGCCGGCCAGCGGCAGATCGTTCACCTGTTTCAGGTTGATCGTGGTGCCGATGGTGTTTGTCGTCGTCGCCACCAGCGGCACGGCGCTGGCGGAAACCTCCACGGTGGAGCTGACCGAGCCGACTTGCAGCGCCGCCTTCAAGTCCGTGGTTTGCGCCGCCTGCACCGTCACCGAGCGGAAGGCTTCAGTCTTGAAGCCGTGGCGGGTAACGGCGAGCGAATACGTACCGGGCGGTACGTTGACGAACGTGTAGCTGCCTTGCGCCGCGCTGGCGCCCGTGCGCACCGTTCCGGTGCTGAGATTCGTCAATTTCAACCGCGCGCCGGGAAGCACGGCGCCGCTTTGGTCCTTCACCTGAACGGTGACGGTCCCGGATGCGGTTTGCGCCCAAATGGGCAGGGCGAGGCAGGCAAAGACGGCGACGGTTGCGAGGCTGGCGAGGAGGTGGCGCTGAATCGGTTTCATATTTGGAATCCCGGTTTGCATGCGCTTGTGCCGATTCCCGTGACCGGCTGGTAGCGCTTGCAGCAACGTTGAGGAACTTACCGTACCCTGCCGTAGCGTGTCAAGCAGGAATTTTACCGAGCCGATTTGCAACCGGTTTCACCCAACCGCTCGGTCGGTTGGGTAGGCGTCGCAGGCGCCCAAAAACAGACAGGCGAGGACGCCCATCCCACTGTCTGCGCCCCGGCCGCAGCAGTAGGGTAGCCGTCCTC
>JAKAUF010000019.1 GCA_021827785.1 Acidobacteriota bacterium
GCACCCAAGCGCCGAGCTGGTGATGCAGCAATTTGGAGGCGCGGCCTTGCAACCAGTGGATGACGCGATCGCGGGCAATGACCTCGACTTGGGCGCCGGACTCGTGCAGCAGCGCGGCCGACTCTAGCGCGCTCTGGCCGCCGCCGACGATCAGCACGCTGCGGCCGGCGAAACGGCCCAAATCGGGATGCTCGGCGGTGTGGGAGACCAATTCGGGAGGAAGTTGGGAAAACCGCTCCGGGCGGCGCTCGAAGCCGCGAATGCCGGCGGCGACGATGACGCGCTCGGCTTCCGCCACTTCGCCATCGGCGAGGCGGAGGCGGAAACCTTTCGGCGCGGCTTCAATGCTGGCCACCTGGCGGCGGTCCACATTGGGGACGGCGTGGCGCTGGAACCACTCGCCGTAGGCGACGAAGCGCTCCAGCGGGACGGGATAGGGCACCGCGGCCTCAGCGGCGGCGAAGGCGTCCAGGCCCAAGCGCGCGGCTTGCGCGGCGGGCGCGGCGATATGCGTCGCGGGCCAGTTGGAGCGCAACAGCATGCCGCGCGGCATGCTGCGCCAAAACGACATGGGCTCGCCAAAGATGCGAACCTGCAACCCGGGAATGGCGGCCAAATGGGCCGCCGTGGACAGGCCGTAAGGGCCGGCGCCAACAATGGCAATTTCGCTCATGGAAAAATCACCCGGACGGGGGATATAGCTCCGCCCTGTCAATTCAGGCGACAGGATCCATCTGGGCAAGGGATCCTCCGGGGGCGTGCGCCTGACGCAGAATAGGGCCTGCAAGTGGTTGACCAACCGGATAGTTGCGGCAAAGTCTTTGAAAATGCTTAACCCTTGGGCCGGGCTCTTGGCCTCTCGGCCAATTCGAGGGTACGCCGGTGCTGTAGCGGGGAAAATGATTTCCCCTTACGGCACCAGTTGGACAAAAAATGGCGACGGCGTGGCGGTCATTTGAGCCGCTGGGCGTGGCGGCAGCGGGGAGCACTGGGGCCGGGACGGGGCGGAAATTGGGTGACTCATGTAACATGCCCGATCCTTTGTTTTCTAAGGATTGCAGACGAAAATGTTACGTTTTCGCATCCCGTAACGCCGGGGCGGACGCGGAACCGGCGGGCGCAAGCCGCGGCTAGCGGGCAGCGGATTCATGGGCGGAGTGGGGGGCGGAGGTTTTGCCGGACCCCGCGCCAACGCCGACCGCCACGCCATCGGCCTGCGAGGCCGGGCGGCTGGAATGCCCGGTGAAGGCGCGGTCGTAGGCGGCGAGGAGGTGGGGAACCGAGAATTTCCATGCCAGGCTGTCGTCGAGGCGGCGGCGGCCAACTGCGCCCATGCGCAGCCGCTCCTCGGGGTGGTCGAGCAGCCACGCGATCTTGTCGGCGAAGTCCTCGACGCCGCGGGCGGGGTCGGCGTAGAGCGACGCCTCGCCGGCGCTGACGCGTCCCTCGGTGGACTGAAACTGAACGATCGGCTTGCCCAGCGCCATGTACTCCATGATTTTGATCATGGTCGAGATGTCGTTCATGCGGCAGGGCTTGTCGGGATTGACGCAGATGTCGGCGGTGGACAGAACTTCGAGCATTTCGCGGTCGGGCAGGCGGCCGGCGAAGGTGACCAGATCGCCGAGGCCGGCGGCGGCCACGGCGGCCTTGAGCTGCGACAGGGTGCGGCCGCCGCCGACCAAGGTGAAGTGGGTGTCCCGGCGGCCCCGAGCCTTGAAACGGGCGGCGACTTGCAGCAGCAGGTCGAGGCCATCCTGCTCGCCCATGGAGCCGACATAGCCGACCATGAAGCGTTTGCCGAAGCGCCAGGCGGGGTTTTCGGGTACGGGAAAGACGCGGCGGGGATCGGGGGCATTGCGGACGACGAAGACCTGGTCCGGCGAGCGATGGCCGCGGGTGATGGCCAACTGGCGATAGCTTTCATTGGTGGCCATGACCACATCGCTGAGGCGGTAGGTTAGCCGCTCCAGGGCCACCTGCATGCGGTAGGCGAAGCCACGCTTTTCGTATTTGGCCTCATACAGCTCCGGGGCGGCATCGTGGTGGTCGAAGATGTAGCGGACGCCGAACAGCTTGAAGGGGGCGGCGACCAGGCAGATGGTGTCGGGCGGGTTGCAGCCCTGGATGACGCGGAAGCCGTGGCGGAGGGAGACCCACACGGCGAGCGCAAGCTCCTGGGCGAGCGCGGCGAGGTATTCCAGCAGGTAGCCGCCGCGGCCGCCGTCGGCGGAGGGGCTCCAGTGGTGGTAGACGCGGACGCCCTCCGGCGGGCGAACCCGCGGCGCGCGGGAATCGCGCGGACAGATCACCGTCACCTGATAGCCGGCCGCGGCGAGAGCGGCGACCTCGTTTTGCACCCGAGGATCGGTCTCGTACGCCGCGTTCTCGACGATGAGCAGGATTTTGCGGCGCTGGCGCACGGTCGGGGGGTTACCAGCAGAAGCCGTCGTATTGGCCATTGAGGCTGCCTCGGTCGGCGATGCGAACGAAATCGAGCAGGCGCTGGCCAGGCTTGAGCCGGCTGGGGACGTGCTCAAAGTCGGGGTCGCGGTTGGCGATGACCACGGTTTCGGCGTGGCGGAGAACTTCGTCCACGCTTGCGACCATGAGCTTGGAAATGTGAGGGATGCGATTCAGAATGAAATCGCGGTTGGCGCCGACCAGGCTGGCTAGGCGCACGTTGCGGTCGTAGAGGCGCAGGTCAAAACCCTTGCCGAGCAGCCGCTCAATGACCTCGATGACCGGGCTTTCGCGCAGATCGTCGGTGCCGCCCTTGAAGCTGAAGCCCAGGATGCCGATTTTGCGATGGCCTTGATCGGCGATCATTTGCACGCCGCGGGCTACCTGGAGTTCATTGCTGGGGAGGATCGAGCTCAGGATGGGCAGTTCCAGATCGCGGCGCTTGGCGGCGTAGGACAAGGCGCGCAGATCCTTGGGCAGGCAGGAGCCGCCGAATGCGAAACCGGGCTGGAGGTAGGCGGGGGAGATGTTCAGCTTGCGGTCCTGGCAGAAGATGTCCATCACCCGGTGGGAGTCGAGTTCCAGGCGCTTGCACAGGACGCCGATTTCATTGGCGAAGCCGACCTTGAGGGCATGCCAGACATTATCCACGTATTTGATCATTTCCGCCGTGGCCAGGTCGGTGCGAATCAGCGGGCCGGGCAGGCGGGCGTAGAGCTCGGCCACCATGTCGCCGCTGGCGGCGTCGAGGGCGCCGATGACGGTCTTGGGAGGATGGTTAAAGTCGTGAACGGCGGTGCCTTCCCGCAGGAACTCGGGATTATTGGCCACGCCGAAATCCCCGCCGGCGCGCTTGCCGGAGAACTCCTCGAGCATGGGGATCACGATCTCCCGCATGGTGCCGGGCAGGACGGTGCTGCGAATGACGACGGTGTGGCGGGCGGATTTGGCCTTGAGGGCGGCGCCGATCTCCTCGCAGGCATGGCGGACGTAGCGCAGGTCGAGGTTGCCGTTGGGCTGGCTGGGGGTGCCGACGCAGATCAGGGACAGATCGGTGGCGGCGATGGCGGCGCCGGCGTCGGCGGTGGCGCGGAGGCGGCCGGCGGCGGCGGCGGCGGCGAGGATGGGGCCAATCTCCGCCTCAATGATCGGGGACTGGCCGCGATTGATGAGATCCACCTTCGTGGGGACCGGGTCCACGCCGACGACTTCATGGCCGTCGTGGGCCAAACAGCCGGCGGAAACGACGCCGACATAGCCGAGGCCGAGGATGCTGATCTTCATGCTTCTCTCCGATTGTCTCCCGCCAGAGGCGAGGCCGGGATCCGATGGTGAACGGCTTCCGCGCCGCGGCCGACGGCGGGGGCCGGCGCGGCCAGGGCCTCGGGCGGGTGCTGGGCGGGCGGCGGCAGCAGGGCGCGATGCAAGGCGGCCATGGCGACGGCCAGGTCGGGTTGGAAAACGGCGAGCGCGACGCCCTCTGGCGCGGGGGCGACGGCGGAGGCGAGACAGGCGACGCCCGCATCGCGGAGGGCGGCGACGGCGCGGGCATGAATGTCCTCGCCGGCGGGACCGCCGACCGCTTGCACCAACGCCACGCCGGGGACCAGGCGCAAGCGCGGATCGCCGGGCGGCAGGCGCAGCGCCCAGCGCCAAACGGCGAGGACCGCCGCGGCCTGCGAATCCGGCACGGCAACTTGCAGGATGCCCTCCCGCGAGAGGAAGCGAAAGGCGACGGCATCATTGGCCAGCGCGGGCCAGGCCCGCGCCTGGAGCCGCGCGTGCGCGTCGCCGGTGGGATCGCGATAGGCCACGAGGGCAAAGTGGGAACGCGCCGCCAGGGCGAATGGGCCCTCCGGCGCGCCGGGGCGCCGCGACGCCAGCGCATGGGCGGCGACTTGGGTGCCCGGGCGCTCGGGACGAAAGGTGTTGCGAATCGAGACCGGGATGCCGGCGGCGCGGGCGGGCTCCAGACATTGCGGGTGCAGGACCTTGGCTCCGGCCCGGGCCAGGAGGGCGGCGTCCTGATAGGACAACGCGGGCAGGACCTGGGCGGTGGGAACCAGGCGGGGGTCGGCGTCGTGGACGCCATCCACATCGGTCCAGATGACGGTTTCGCGCGCGTGCATGCAGGCGGCGATGAGGGTGGCGGAATAATCCGATCCGCCGCGGCCCAAGGTGGCGGGGGCGGCGTCGTGGCGGCGGCAGATGAAGCCGGTGACCACGGGCAAGACGCCGCGCTGGAGCAGGGGGCGGAGGCGGGCGCGGCAACGGGCGGTGGATTGCGCCATGTTGGGCTCGCCTTCGGGGTTTAGGCTGATGAGTTCCGTGGCGGCGATGGCCTGGCTGCGGCGGCCGGCGGCGGCGATGACCGAGGCCAGCAACGGCGCGGCGAGGCGCTCGCCCAGGCCGGAGATTTCGTCCGACGCTCCTGGGGAGGAGCGGGAGCCGGCGAGCTCGCGGCAGAGGGCCTCGGCTGCCGCCAGCAGGGCGGCGGCGTGGGCGGCGTAGGCGCGATGAACGTGCGGGGGCAGCAGTTCGGCGGCGACGGCGTCATGCCGGGCGCGCAATGCCCGCAGTGTCCTCGCGGCGGACGCGGTTTGGCCGCGGGCGGCGTCGGCGGCGCAGGCCACCAGTTGGTCGGTGACGCCGTCGAGGGCGGAAACGACCACGATGAGAGGAGCGTCGGCATCCGCGCCGGTGATGATGCCGGCCACGTGGCGGAGACAGGCGGCATCGGCGACCGAGGTGCCGCCGAACTTCATGACGATAGGGCTGGCGGGGGGGCGGGCGGAGAGGCGAGGAAGGGCAAAGGCCCGGCGGGACGCCGCCGCCTTCTCGCCCAAATTGTTCCCATTCTGCTGCATGCGCCGCGGCTCGAACTGCGAAGCGCCCCCCCAAGCTCCCCTCATGGTTCGCCCTTGGGCGCGGCCCAGGGGTGGCATGGGCAAGCGATTTCTAATCTTGGGCTTTGGGAAGCACATAAAGGGCCAAACGGCCAGGGCTTGGCCGGTGCGGCGCGCGGGCGGGGTCTGGGGCGCAACCGGCCCCGGTCTCGCCCACGCGCCAAGCTGGGTTCGCAGCGCAGCCGCGCTAGGCCCCGCGCCAGGGAATTTTCAGGCTCGGCTGGCGATTGGCGGCGGTGCGGCGCGGCGAGGCGCTGCAAGCTTTTGCAGACAGCGGGAAGGCATTGGGCCGCCCAACGCCGCCCAACGTGGGCGGAAAAACCGGGGCCGCAGGCCCAGCCCGGCGCGTAAGCGGCGCTCCGCGCCATTTCAAGCGGAACGCCCCGCCGCAGGCGGGGCCTTTATTCACGCGCCCCGCAGGCGGGGCTTTTATTCCACGCCGCGCGTGGCGGGGATACGGCCCGCGCCGATCAATGAATCCAGGGCCATTGCCGCATGGTTTAGGGTTTGGCCGGGCCGGCGAGCAGGGCGAGATATAGCGCGGCGAGGGCGGAGAGCATGGTCGCCTGGCCCCAATGCAGCGTGGGGGTGCGGTTGACGATGCGGCGGGAATAGCGGCGGTAATAGAAATACCCCGACCGG
>JAKAUF010000013.1 GCA_021827785.1 Acidobacteriota bacterium
CGGCGACGGCATGGTGCGCCGGGGCCATCAGCCGGGACAGCAGATCCAGGCTGCCGGCGGCGGAGGCGGGCAGCACCAGCATCGAGACCAGCATGGTGACCACGGCCAAGATCATGGCCGCGATCATGCGGCGGCGCAGGCTCCGGATGGCGCTTGCGTGGGCGGCCGCGGCGGCGGCTTCGCCGTCCTCGGCGCGGTTGGCCACGCGCCAGCCGCGGCTTTCCAACGCGCGGGTAAAGTCCGTGACCGTGGCGTTGCCGGGCAGCACGTCAATATCCAGGGCGCCATCGCCTAGCCGGTAGCGCGCCGCCAGCACGCCTGGCAAGCCGCGGACGACCCTCTCCACGTCGCCGGGGTCGGCGACCATCTCGGCTCCCCCGATCTGCAAGTGGACGGTGGTGATGCGGGCGTCATATCCGGCTTGGCGCACGGCGTGGACCATGCGGTCCAGCGCGGCGGGAGCGGGATCGTAGACGACCGTGGCGCGCTCGGTGGCGAAATTGACCGTCGCCTGGCGCACGCCGGGGGTGCGGCTGAGGGCGCGCTGCACCCGCTGGGCGCAGGAGGCGCAGGTCATGCCGGTGATGGGCAGCGTGGCGCCGCCGGCCGTATCCGACGGCGCGATTTTAGCCGGAGTGGAGGGAGTGGGATTCATCGCCGGACACATTGGCCGCGGGCCGCGGGCTGGGCGCCCCACGGGGCTGGCTGAGGAAGAAGTACCAATTGACCCAGGCGATCGCCGCCAGCCCCACGGCGGTGACCGCGATCGCTCCCGCGCTCATGGCCTAGGCGATCTTGGCGGCGAAGCCTTCTTCTCCGATGGCCGCCACCAGGGCCTCCGGGGTGACTTTGCCGGGATCATAATCCAACTCGGCTGAGCCGACGCGAACGGAGCGATTTTCCACTCCGGGCGCGCTGAGCGCCTTTTCCACGGCGTGCACGCAGTGGTCACAGCTCATGCCTTCGATGGTGAGTTTCAGGTGTTGCATCGGGCTCCCTCGTATACCCCTATAGGGTATCTGTCTTGAAAGTAGCGCGCCTGGCCCATGGCGTCAAGCGGCGACCGCCGCGGCGGGCCGGTAGAATAGACACATGCCCGCGGAGAGCTTGCATCGAGACGCCCGCCGCTTCTTCTTTGAGCGGTATGGAATGACGTCGGCGGACCTGGAACGCTATTTGGCGGCGGCGCTGGACCGCGGCGGCGACTTCGCCGATCTCTACTTTGAGTACCAGTCCACGTCCTCCCTGCTCATGGAGGAGTCGCTGCTGAAATCGGCCAACCAGGGCATTTCGGTGGGCGTTGGCGTGCGGGTGCTGGCCGGCGAGCGCACCGGCTATGCCTACAGCGACGACCTGGCGCCGGAGAAGATTTTGCGCGCGGCGGAGACCGCGGCGCACATCGCCAGCGGCCCGGCGCGCACGCATATCGTGGGGCTGCGCGAAGTGCCCTCGCGGGCCACGCTGTATCCGGTGGTGATGGCGCCGACGGATGCCGAGTTGATGGCCAAATTGGCCCTGGTGGAACGGGCCGACCGCGCCGCCCGGGCGTATGATCCGCGCATCGAGCAGGTGCGGGTCAGCTATGCCGACGAAGTGAAATGGGTGCTGATCGCGGCCTCCGACGGTACCGAAGCGGCCGATTACCAGCCGCTGGCGCGCATGGGCGTGTTTTGCCTGGCGCGGGATGGGGCTTCGGTCCAGCGCGGCAACTCCGGCGGCGGCGGCCGCGTGGATTTGAGCTTTTTTGAACAGCGCCTGACGCCGGAGGAGTTGGCCGGGCAGGCGGCGCGGGAGGCGATCCAGCAACTGCAAGCGCGGGAATGCCCGGCCGGCGAGATGACCGTGGTGCTAGGCCCCGGATGGCCCGGAGTGTTGTTGCATGAGGCGATCGGCCACGGCTTGGAGGCGGACTTCAACCGCAAGAAAACCTCCGCCTTCTCCGGCCTGGTGGGCCAGCGCGTGGCCAGCCCCATCTGCACCGTGGTGGACGATGGCACGCTGCCCGGCCGGCGGGGTTCGCTGAACATGGATGACGAGGGCGCCCCGACGCAATGCACCGCGCTGATCGAAAACGGCGTGCTGCGCGGCTACATGCAGGACCGGCTGAGCGCCGGGGTGATGGGCGCGCACGCCACCGGCAACGGCCGCCGGCAGAGCTATGCCCATATGCCCATGCCGCGCATGACCAACACCTACATGCTGCCGGGCGAGGACGACCCGCAGGAGATCCTGCGCGGCGTCAAGAAGGGGCTGTACGCGGTGAACTTCGGCGGCGGGCAGGTGGATATCACCAACGGCAAATTCGTTTTTTCCGCTTCCGAAAGCTATTTGATCGAGGATGGCAAGATCACCGCGCCGGTGCGCGGGGCGACGCTGATCGGCAACGGGCCGGACGTGCTGACGCGCGTCAGCCGCGTCGGCAATGACCTGAAGCTGGACCAGGGCATCGGCATGTGCGGCAAGGAGGGGCAATGGGTGCCGGTGGGCGTGGGCATTCCCACGGTGCAAATTGACCGGCTAACGGTGGGGGGAACGGCGGGCTAATGACGGACGGAAATCATAAAGACGCGGCCCACGGCGACAGCGACGGGCTGTTGGAACTGGCGCAGCGCATCGTTGCCGAGGCGCAGCGCCGCGGCGCCAGCGGAGCGGAGTGCGTGATGCGCGAGGGCCGGGAACTATCCGCCACGGTGCGCCTGGCCGAAGTGGAACAATTGAAGCAGGCGGGCGGCAAGAGCCTCGGCATCCGCGTCTTTTTGGGCCAGCGCTCGGCCAGCACCTACACCTCGGATTTTTCCTGGCCGGCGGTGACGCAGATGATTGACTCCGCCCTGGGAATTGCCCGCATCGCCTCCGAGGATCCCGCCGCGGGCTTGCCGCAGCCGGAGGAATTGGGCCGTTGGGAGGGGGATCTGGGGATCTACTCGCCTGCCGCCGCGCGCGTGGACACCGACGCGGGCGTGGATTTGGCGCGCCGGGCGGAGGCGGCGGCCCTGGCCGCCGATCCCCGCCTGCGCAATAGCGAGGGAGGCAGCTTCGAGGCCGGGGAAGGCCGCCGCATCTTCGCCAACTCGCTGGGGTTTGCCGGGGAATATCGCCGCTCGTCTTGTTCCATCGCCGCGGTGCCGATCGCAGAGGAAGACGGCAAGATGCAGCGCGATTATTGGTACACGGTGGCGCATGACCCGGCGCGTTTGGATTCGCCCGAGGAGGTAGGACGCATCGCCGCGCAGCGCACGCTGCGGCGCTTGGGCGCGCGCAAGGCGCCCACCGCCCGCGTTCCGGTCGTGTTCGACTCCCTAGTGGCGCGCTCCCTGCTGGATCAGATCTTCACCGCCGTCAGCGGCGAATCCATTTATCGCGGCGCCAGTTTTCTGGCGGGCAAGCTGGGCGAGTTGGTGGCGGCATCCGGCGTCACGGTCGTGGATGACGGCCCGCGTCCGGGCGGTTTCGGCAGCGCGCCGTTCGATGGCGAGGGCGTGGCCAAACGGCGGACCGTGGTGCTGCAAAACGGGCGCTTGGAAAGCTATCTGCTGAACTGCTACACCGCGCGCAAATTGGGGTTGCGCACCACCGGCAACGCCAGCCGGGGCTTGGCCGATGCCCCGGGCGTGGGCTACGGCAACCTGTACCTGGAACCGGGAACCCAGACGCCGGAGGAGCTGATCGCCGGCATTCCGCAAGGTTTGTTCGTGACGGAGTTTATCGGCTCCGGCGTGAACATCGTCACCGGTGATTATTCCCGCGGCGCCAGCGGAATGTGGATTGAAAATGGCCAACTGGCTTATCCCGTCGAGGAGATCACCGTCGCGGGCAACCTGAAGGACATGCTGAAGCAGATTGTCGCCGTGGGCAACGACCTCAAGTTCCGCTCCGCCGCCGCGGCGCCTACGCTGGTCATTGAAGGGATGACCGTGGCTGGCCGTTAGCCCGCCTCCGACGGTGGATCCATGACGGATGAAACAAAGAACAGCGAGCCTCCCGCCGCGTCCACGCCCGGCGCGGCCCCGGAGCCGCCGAACGGCTGGGTGCGGATTTGGCTGGGGCCGCGGGGATTGCGCGCCGGCTGGCGCGTGCTGGTCTATGTCGTTCTGCTGTTGTTCATCGCCGCCATTCTGGCCTTAGGCGCCGTCGCCATCGCTTCCGCGCTGGGGCATCCGGTTGTGCTGCCTCGCGCCGGACGCGCGGTGACACCGGGGCTGGGATTGATTTTCTTGAATGACGGCGTCCTATTTGCCGCCGCCATCATCGCCGCCATCTTGATGGGCCTGTTCGAGGGGCGGAGCCTGGCCGCGTTTGGGCTGCCCTGGCATGGAGCTTTTGGCAAGCGTTTTTGGTGGGGCGCGCTGTGGGGCGGAGTGGCGCTCAGCGCGTTGCTGGGGGGCATCGCGGCGATGGGGAGTTTCCATGTGCGCGGTTTCTCCGCCGGCTTCGCGCATCTGTTGGGGCCGGGCTTGACGTTTGCCGCCGCCTTTGCCTTGGTCGGTTTCGCCGAGGAGTTCACCTTTCGCGGCTATCCGCTGACCGCCTTGACCGAAGGCATGGGCTTTTGGCCCGCCGCCATTGTGCTGTCCATTGCTTTTGGCGGGATGCACGCCGGCAACACGGGCGAAGCGGTGTGGGGCGTGCTCAGCGCCGGACTGATCGGTCTGTTCTTCTGCTTTACCGTCCGCCGCACCGGCACATTGTGGTTTGCCATCGGCTTTCACTTTTTATGGGATTTCGCCGAAAGCTTTATCTACGCAGTGCCCGATAGCGGCTTGGTGCTGCGTCATGCCATGGTGCGATCGTCGTTTACTGGATCGCACTGGCTGACCGGCGGCAGCGTGGGACCGGAAGGCAGCCTTTTGATTTTTCCCTTAATCGGCCTGCTCTTTTGGCTCTTCCACCGCGCCTATCCCGCGGCACGGATGGAGGCCTAGGCGTGATAATGGCCCTTGCGTACGATGCGTTTCTCTTGGTGTCCTTTGGCGGACCGGAAAGGCCGGAGGACGTGGAGCCCTTTTTGGATAATGTGCTGCGCGGCCGGCCGGTTCCCCGCGAGCGGCGGGAGGAAGTGGCGCGGCATTATCTAGACCGCGGCGGAAAAAGCCCGATCAATGAGCAGAACCGGGCCCTGTTGTCCGCCTTGGAGCCGGCGCTATCCGCCCGCTTTCCCGGTATGCGATTGTACTGGGGCAACCGCAACTGGCATCCCATGCTGGCCGACACGGTACGCCGCATGCGGCAAGACGGGGTGCGGCGCGCGCTGGCGCTGGCGACTTCGGCCTTCGGCTCGTATTCGGGCTGCCGCCAGTACCGCGAGGACATCGAGGCGGCGCGGGAGACGGCCGGGGACGGCGCGCCGGAGATCGAGAAGCTGCGTTTGTTCTACAGCCACCCCGGCTTTGTCGCCGCCGTCGCGGCCGGCGCGCGCCAGGCGTTGGAGCGCATCCCTGCCGGGCGGCGGGCCGCCGCCGGCCTGCTGTTCACCGCCCACAGCATTCCCCTGGCCATGGCTGCCGTCAGTCCTTATGAGGCGCAGTTGCGCTTGGCAGCGGGCTGGGTGGCCACGGCCCTCGGGCGCGAGGATTGGCGCTTGGGCTACCAGAGCCGAAGCGGCTCGCCGCGGCAGCCCTGGCTGGAGCCGGATGTGGCGGCGCAGTTGGCGCGGATGGCCGGCGAGGGCCGGCGCGACGTGGTGGTGGTTCCCATCGGGTTTTTGTCGGACCACATGGAAGTCGTGCACGACTTGGATGTGGAGGCGCGGGAAGAGGCCGAGCGGCTGGGCGTGAACATGGAGCGCGCCGCCACCCCGGGTTCACGGCCGGAATTGGTGGCGGCCATCGTCAGCCTGGTGGCGGAGCGCATGGCGGGCGAGGCGCCGCAGGCGATGCCGGGAGCGCGGGACGATAAAAGTTGCAAGGGCGATTGCTGCCGGGTGGTTACGGGTACGGCTGCAACGGAAACGCCGCCAGCCGTTCGTACTCGAACTTCCCACGCACCGGACGGCTGAGAAACAAGGCGAACTCGCCGACGCGCTGCACTCCCCAGGTTGGTTCGAGTAGGTCCAGTGCCGCTCGCAGCGGCGCCAGACTGCCCTGGCCGGCGCTGGCCAAGGTGATATGCGGCGTGAACGGCCGCGCTTCGGGCGTGAACCCCAGCGCCGCCAACTGGTCCTCGATCGCCAAGGCCAGCAGTTCCGCCGGCCGCGGATCGGCGACGCCAACCCACAGCGTTCGCGGCCGGCCCCGCGGCGGAAAAGCGCCCAACCCGCGCAATTCGAGCGGAAACGGCGGGCAGCGCACCTGTCCCAAGGCCCCGTGCAGCGCCGGCAATTCGCTTTCCGGGCGCTCGCCCAAAAAGCGCAGGGTCAGGTGCCATGCCTCCGGCCGCGACCAGTGGGCGTCCGGCGCGCGGGTCATCAGCGGCGCCCGCAGCCGCTCGATTGCGCTCCGTAATGCCGCCTCCAGGGCGACCGCAACGAACAGCCGCATGGCTCAATATTCGTGCCCGGCGCCGGGCGGCGGCAATTGGACCTTGCCCGCGAACGTGCGATGCACATGGTAGCTGTAGAACGCGACCGCGATCATGCCGGCGATGTTGGCGAGAAAGGACGTGAAAAGTTCGTGCGGCGTGGACGCGGCGTTGAAAATGGTCAGGCTATCGCGGCGGTCGAGCGTGGAGGGCAGCAGGGCCGGATAGACGCTGGCGGCGGCCGAGCCGAGCAAGCCCACGATCACCATCGTGGAGGCGCGAAACGCCGCAACCTCTCTTCCGCGGCGGCGGGCCCAAAATCCTATTGCCAGACCGGCGACGGTGACCGCCGGCAGGATGAAGGCCCAGGGTTGGCGGAGAAAATTGGCGCCGATGCCGGCGCGCAGGGCCAGCGTCGCCGCGGTCATGGCCGCGACCAGCGCTAGCGCGGCCCACCAAAGTCCCGCCGCCCAGCGCTGCGCGCGTTCTTCCAGCGTGCCCACCGCTTTCCGGCGCAGATAATTGGCGCCGTGCCACAGCAGCAACGTCAGGCTGAGCAAGCCGGTGAGCAGGGAATACGGATTAAGCAGCAGCGTGAAGCTGCCTTGGAAATAGCCGTTGGGCGCGATGGGCAGCCCATGGACAACATTGCCCAGCGCGACGCCGAGAAACAGCGCCAAAAAAATACTGGCTAGGCCGAAGGTCACATCCCAGAACCCGCGCCATAAATGGTTGGCGAAATGGCTGCGGAATTCGATGGCGATGCCGCGCATCAGCAATAGCCACAGCACCGCCATCAGCGCCAAATAGAAGCCGCTGAAGCCGGAGGCGTAGACGCGTGGGAACGCCACCAGCATCATGCCGCCGGCGGCGATCAGCCACACCTCATTGCCGTTCCAGACCGGGCCGATGGAGTTGACGCAGACGCGGCGCTCCTCGGCGGTTTTCGCCACCCAAGGGTGCAAGGCGCCCACGCCCAGATCGTAGCCGTCCAGCACCGCGTAGGCCGCCAGCATGGCGCTCAGCAACACGAACCAGGCTTGCGCCCAAAATACCGGGTTATGCACGGGGCGGCTCCGGGCTGGGCATGGCCGCGGGGTGGGGGGCGGCTTCCTCCTCCGCGATGCCGCGATGGATCACTTTGCCGGCCAGCAACAAAAACAGCAGCCCCAGCAACAAGTACAGCCCCGCGAAGCCCAGGGTGGTGAAAATGACCTCGCCCGTGGAGACGTTCGGCGAGATGCCGGCGGCGGTGCGGAGCAATCCATAGACCAGCCATGGCTGGCGGCCCATCTCCGTGACCACCCACCCCGCCTCGTTGGCGATGAAGGGGAAGGGCAGGGCCAGCATCAGAATCCACAGATACCATCGGCTGCGTTCCAGCCGGCCCAGGTAGAGCAGCAGGCCTCCCAAAAGGGCGATGGCGATGAACACCGTGCCCAGGCCGACCATGATGTGGTAGGCGTAATAGGTCAGGTTCACCGGCGGCCACAAATCCCGGGGATAGCTGTCTAGCCCGCGCACCGGAGCGCTAAAGCTGCCGTAGGCGAGAAAGCTGAGCAGGCCCGGCGCCCGCACCGGATCCAACAGCCGCCCCTGGCGGGCATCGGGCATGCCGAGAATTGCCAGCGGCGCTTCCGGCTCCGTCTTGAACTGGCCCTCCATGGTGGCCAGCTTGATCGGCTGATAGCGCGCCACGTCCCGCCCGGCGATGTCGCCGGTGGGGAAGATTTGCAGCAGTGAAAACACCACGGCGCCGATCACGCCGGCGCGAACGCAGTCGCGGCCAAGATGTTGGCAACGGCCCGCCAGAAGATAAAAGGCGCCGATGGAACCGACGATGAAGCTGCCCGCCAACAACGCGCCGCTGATCACGTGGGCATACATCCATCCGGCATAGGGATTGAACACCACCTGCCAGAAGGACGCCAGCACCGGTTGGCCGTTCGGTCCCAGGCGGTAGCCTACCGGGTGCTGCATCCAAGCGTCCGCGGCGGTGATGAAATACCCGGACAGCAGGGAGCCCGCCGCTACCCCCAGGCCGGCCAGCCACTGTCCGATGCGGCCGATTCGGCCGCGGCCGAACAGAAATAGGCCCAGGAATCCGGACTCCAGAAAGAACGCATAGACGCCCTCCAGCGGCAGCACCTGCCCAAACAGGCCGCCGCCGAAGGCCGAAAACTGGCTCCAATTGGCGCCGAATTCAAATTCCAAGGGAATGCCCGTGACCACGCCGGCGGCGAAGGAGATGGCGAAGATGCGGGCCCAGAATTCGGCGGCTTGGTGGTAGCCTTCCTCCCCGGTCACCACGTGCAGCGTGCTGAAGACGGCGATAAAGAAACCCAGCCCCATGGTGATGATGGGGAACAGGTAATGGAACATCACCGTGAACGCGAATTGGATGCGGTCGGCAAAAACCATGGCCTTAGGCGCAGAGTAGCGCGACCGAGCCGGGAAGGGAAATCGCGCTCCGGCCGCGGGCGGCGCCTCCGGCCGCCGCGCTACCCGCGCCGCACCGCGAAGATCTGCGCCGGAATCTGCGCCGGATCCAGGCGCACCCATTGCCGCCGTCCCCGCCAGCGTCCGCGGTAGCCGCACAGCAGGTCTTCGATTTCGAATTCCTCGTCTTCCCCGATTCCGAATGTCTCCAGTGGCACCTCGACGTCCGCCGCTTGCGGCTGAAATGGGTCCAAACTGACGGCGATGAACAGCAGGTCGCCGGCTTCCTGCTTGGCGTAAAACACGATTTGGTCGTTGTAGGCGGGAAGGAAATGGATGTTGTCCAAGCGACGCAGGGCGGGGTGCATGCGACGGATTTCATTGACCCGGGCGATCACGTCCTTGATGTTGCCCGGCCGGTCCCAATTCCACGCCTTGAATTGGTACTTCTCCGAGTCGGCGTACTCCTCGGTGCCGGGGATCGCCCGGTTCTCGACCAGCTCGAAGCCGTTGTAGATGCCGTAGTTAGGCGCCAAGGTCGCCGCCAGCACCAGGCGCTGCAGAAACGCCGGCCGGCCGCCGCGCTGGAGGACCGGGCTGAGAATATCCGGCGTATTGGCGAAGAAATTGGGCCGGAAGATGTCGCGCATCGGACTTGCACTCAACTCGGTCAGGTACTCCGTCAATTCCTCCTTGGTGTTGCGCCAGGTGAAATAGGTGTAGGACTGCGTGAAGCCGAGCTTGGCCAAATACTGCATCACCTTCGGCCGCGTGAACGCCTCGGCCAAAAAGATGGCGTCGGGATGGCGCCGGCGCACGCGATGGATCAGCCATTCCCAAAAGGCGAACGGTTTGGTGTGGGGATTGTCCACGCGCACGATCTTGACGCCGTGCGCGTACCAAAACTCGATCACGCCCTCCAGGGCTTCCCATAGGCCCTGCCAATCGGCGCAGTAAAAGTTGAGCGGATAAATGTCCTCGTACCGTTTCGGCGGGTTCTCGGCGTACTGAATCGTGCCGTCGGGGCGGTGATAGAACCAATCGGGATGTTGCCGCACCCAGGGATGGTCGGGCGAGCAGTGGGCGGCGAAATCCAGCGCCAGTTCCATGCCCTGCGCCTGCACCGCGGCGGCGAACCGGTCGAAATCCGCTAGCGTGCCGAGTCCCGGTTCGATGGCGTCGTGTCCGCCCTCGGGTCCGCCGATGGCATACGGACTGCCGGGATCGCCCGGTTCGGCCACCAACGAATTATTTCGGCCCTTGCGGTGCGTGCGTCCGATGGGATGGATCGGGGGCAAGTACACGACATCGAAGCCCATGGCGGCGATTTCCGGCAGCCGCGACTCGCACTCCGCCCAGGTGGCGCTGCGCGTCGGGTCGGGGCCCTGCGAACGCGGGAACATTTCATACCAGGCGCCGCATTCCGCCCGGCGCCGGTCGCTGATCACCGGCCAAACCGTGGCCGCGCGGACCGGCGCCGAGAGCGGCGGCTGGCGGCGCGCCCAGGCGACGGTCTCCTCGGCCAGAAGTTTGGCTTCATCCACGGTGGCGTCAGCCGGGCCGGCGCCGCGCCGCCCCTTGTGTCCGCCGCCGGCCAGGCGCAGCAGCAACGCCTCCCCGGCCACCAGTTCACTCGCAATGCCTTGGCCGGCATCGCGCTTGCGCAGCGTATCCCGCTGCCAGGTGGCGAAGTCCTCCACCCAGGCCTCGATGGTGAATTCGTAATCGGCATTGCGCGCCAGGGAGAATGCGCCCCTCCAGCGGTCATTGCCCAAGGGCCGCATCGGGGCCCTTTGCCACTCTTCCGCTGGGTCCGCCACCGCGCGGAACAGCACCGCCGCCCCCAGCACGTCGTGGCCCTCCTTGAAAATGTCGGCCTCGACTTGAACCTCTCCGCCTTGCACGCGCTTCACCGGGAACCTGCCGTCGTCCACCTGGGGGGTGACATTTTCGATGACGATGTTGTGGCCGACCAGAGGATTGGGGCGCTTGCGGCCGCGGGGGGACGGGGCAGGAGATTCCGGCATAGGGGCAGAGTAGCGTTTCCGGCGGCGTTGGCGCTAGGCTCCCGGCGCAACCAAAGCCCTTGGCCGCGCGCCCCGCGACTGGCGTCGCGGATCTCCGCCGCTGCCGTCGCGCGCCGGCTGATGCCGTTCCCGCGCGCGGCGGGACGGTTAGCGAGCTAGGAGCGGAATGAACGTTACCGAGACGGACGCGCGGCCCGCGGCGGTTGCGGAGCTAGGCGCCGCCCGGCGGCGCGGCGGAGATGCTGGGAGCGTTGTCGAAGCGGGAGCGCGAGATACTGCCGTCGGTGGTGCGCAAATAGACCAAAACGCCGCCGCCGCCGAAGCTGCCCGCCGCCGCGCTCTGGCCGTGGTGGCGCCGCACCGGCACGCCCCAGTCGCCAAAGATATCGCCGCCGCGAGCGGCGGCGTCGAGTTGAAAACCCACCGTTCTTGGCCAGGCCAAAGCGATGTCCCCGCCCGAGTCGCGAATGCTCACCGCACCTAACTTCGCGCCCGGCGCCGGAATCGCCGCCACGGCGCCGTTATGGTCGCGAACGCGCAGCCCGCCGCGGAAGCCACGAATGGCGATATCCCGCCCGTCGGTGCGCACGTGCAAATCGCGGGCGCCGGAGGCGTTCAGGCTGTCTCCGGTCAGGTCGAACGAGCCGGCCAGTGCGCGGCAGGTGATGCGCGTGTTGCCGGCCGCCAAACTGAAGCCGGCGGGCAGCGCGGCCAGGGAAACGTCTTGCGGAGACGATTCGCGCAACGTTACCGCGCCCCGCGCGCCGCGCACGGCGATTTCGTCGCCCCCTTGGATCTCCACGGTTCCCGCCGCCGCGTTGACGATCACCGTTCCATTGCGATCCTGAATGTGGACATCCGCTTGCGGATGACTGACGGTGATGGCGCCATCGTCGCTGACCAGCCGCAGAGCCGCGCGCCAACCAGCGGCTTGCAGGTCACCGTGCCGGACTTGGACGGTGGCCGGCGTGGTGGCGGGAAGGTAAAGCCGCAGCCGCACGCTCACCCGGCGGCTGGGATTCCGTCCCGCCGGCCGCACCACCCAGTCGCCATTTTCGGCGCGCATTTGCAATGTCGCCGCGGCGAATCGGCCGCGGGCGCGGGCGCGGGAACCGGCGCGCACGGCGTCATCCACGCGGGCGCGGATCAGGCTGCCGGGCGTCGCGATCAGCTCGACGCTGGCGCGGCCGCCCCGCACCAGGACCGGCATGCCCGGCGGCAGTTCCGCCTGGCTAGCGCCGTGGAAATGATATTGCTGTTGCCACGGCGGCCCGCCCTGCCAATCGCCATTCCAGTGCCAGTGGCGGAACGAAAGGGATGCCGTCAACGCCAGGCCGAAGATGACCACCACCACCAGCAGGGCCACTTCGCCGCCGGTCAACCCGCCGGAACCCGGCTCGGTGTAGTGCTCGACCAGCCGGACCAGACCCCAGACGATCAGCAGCGCCGGCCAATAATGGGCAAGAAAGCGATACGCATCGAATCCCGGCAGCCGGTTGCGCAACAAAAACAGCACGCCGATGGCGATCAGCACGATCGGG
Source organism: Acidobacteriota bacterium (assembly GCA_021827785.1). Taxonomy (GTDB): domain Bacteria; phylum Acidobacteriota; class Terriglobia; order Terriglobales; family SCQP01; genus JAKAUF01. Next base: position 12,464 of record JAKAUF010000013.1, read on the forward strand.
CCGAACAGCGATTGACGATGGTGAGGGTAGCCGTTGTCCACGTCACCGGCTCCAGTCTTGGTTGCCGTGGCGGTGCGGAATTGCGCGCTGCGCCAGGCTGACCACGCCGATCACGATCAACAGAATCGGCCAAGTCTGGTTGAAGCCCCAGCCGGGCGTGGTCATTTGCAACAGAAACAGAACGCCCAGGGTAATCAGCACCACGGGGCCGGTAATGCCGCGGCTACGGCAGGCGGGGCAAGCCGTAACGGGGGCGCGGGGCGGTTGCGGTGGGGTGGCCATCGTGGTCTCCGTCTCCCCCTAGGCGCGCCGTCGGCGCTCCAGCATCAGCGCGCCGATCACGATCAGCAGCACCGGCCAAAAGTATTGCAGGATGTCGAAGGCGAACAGGTTCAGGCTGCGGAGCAGCAGCACGCCGCCGATGACGATCAGCACCACCGCGCCGACCGGCGCGGAGAAGTGCACGTTTCCCAACCCCGGCACTTCGGCGAGCGGTTGTCCCAATTCCATCGCCCGCGCGGTGCGATAGGAATCAATGACCATGTAGAAATAGAACGCCGCCGCGCCGATGCCAAAGATGCTGCCGAAGGCCTGATGGCTCATGGACACCAGAAAGCCGAAAATCACCACCTGCAAAAAGGCCTTGAAATATTGCCCGTTGTAGATGGCGCCGACGCCGGGAATAAATCCCAACGCCAGCGCCACGCCGGCGTTCGGCGCGCCTTGGATCAGCGGCGGCGTGGCGGCGTCGGCGGCCGTTCCCGCCTGCGCCGCCGCGGGGGCCGCGCCCATATGGGCTGCGCTGTCGCCTCCGGCCGCCGCGCCCGCTTGCCAATCGGCGGCGGCGCTGCCGGGGGCCGCGACGCCGGCTTGCCGGGCCAGGCAATCCTGGCAATAAATGACGCCGTAAATATCCCGCTGATCCTCGCTGCACAGCGGGCGGCCGCACAAGCGGCAAAAAGCCGTCGCCGGACGTTCGGAATGCTGGTAGCAGTTCATAGTCGCCGCCTATAGCCGGCCCGCGGGTGGCTGCGTTGGCGGCGCGTTCCAACTCCACTGCAGATCGCCGCCGCCGGGCCAATCCGATTGGTTGCGCTGCCGGGTGGACGGCGGATGGCTCCGCCGTGCCGGCGATTCCCGCAACGCCGCTTGAATGTCATACACCAGCTTCAAATCGTCATAATACCGGGCCCCGCGCGCCATGCCGCGGCGCAAGGTGGCATGCAGTCCGGCCACCAAGTGTCCCGGCGTCAGGGATTGCCAGCGCACGCGGCGCAAATTGATCCCGGCTAGGTTCAGGCTTAACGCGAAGGCGAATAACACCACGCCAAACGCCATCGCCAGCCGCGGCTGCCACACCCCCCGCCCGAGGCTGCGGCTGACCTCCCGCCAACTGATCCAGCGGCGCTGTCCGCTGGTCCGAGCCAGCACCGCCGGCAGCCACTCCGGCGGCGGGGTCACCGGCGTCAGCTCCGTCAGCCCCGCTCGCGCCACCCGCACCAGCGCCGACAGTTCGGCGCAATGGCGGCAAACGCGCAGATGCTCGCGCATCGCGGTCGCGGTTTCCGGCGGCAATGCGCCATCCTGGAAATCGCTGAGCGCGTCTTCAAATGCGGAACAATGGATCTGCATGGCCATGGCCGTCGCCTTCTAGGTTTGCGCCGCCTTTCCCGCCGGTCCGCTCCAACTTCCCCGCAAGACCCGCGCCAATTCGATCCGGCCGCGGTTGATCCGCGATTTCACCGTTCCCTCCGGCACGCGCAACAGCGTGGCAATCTCCTTGTAGTCCAAATCCTCCAGGTCGCGCAAGATCACGGCTTCGCGCAACTCCGGCGACAGGCGGGTCAGCCCGCGCTGGATCTGCTCGCGCATTTCCCGGCGCAGCACGCCCGTGTCCGGCGCCCGTTCGGCGGTCTCGGGTGGGTCCATCGGCCGCGCGGCGCCGCCCAGGGCCATCGGGCCGCTCGTTTCCAAGGAATCCGTGAGCCGGTCGTGTTTGCCCCGCCGATAGTGGTCAATTAGGAGATTCCGCGTCACGCTTAAGACCCAGGTCTTCAGGCTACCTTGGTCCGCCCGGAATTGGCCCAGGTTGCGGTACACGCGCAAGCAGGCTTCCTGGCTGAGGTCGTCGGCGTCTTCCGCTCGGCCAGTGAAGCGGTAACACAAACTATAGATTGGGCGTGCATAGGCCTGAAGGATCGCCTCCCACGCGGAGGCGTCACCGGCCAGACAACGCGCAACCAGTTGTCGTTCTTCCACGGTCGCCTTCGCCGCGGTCCCAGTCGCCAGGGCCACCACCGGCTTCCGAACGCCGACGAGGCTGCCCCCCCGCCCAGCTTCACCTTCGTAGACTATGCTGACGGCACTCACCCCAAGGTAAACGAAAAAACGTCAACCCAGGTTCCATGGTGGAGACCAGCATCCGGCCAGGGAAAACATGCGGGCGCCGTTGCGCCGACGTTTATAATACTTGGTAGCTGATTGATTTTGAATGCCTAATTGTGGCCTTGGGCTCCGGCCCTGGTCCCCGGGCCGGTGAACCGGGCACCCTGTGGCCAGTTGCCGGCGGTTTTGCCCGTAGGCCAAGATGTGCCCGTGAAGCGACGCCGCCTGATCTTTAGTTTGCTGGCCCTGGCGGCCCTGATCGCCGTGGGTTGGCGGCAATTCCGCACCAGTCCCGAATGGCACAACTTCACCTGGCAGGCGGTTTGGCACGCCACCCGCAACGCCAGACTGTCGTTTTTGCTCGGCGCGATTGCTCTCATCTACGTCAGCTACTTGCTGCGCTCCCTGCGGTGGAGCACGCTCATGATTCCGCACGGCCGCTTCTGGCCGATCCTGCGCGGCACGCTGATTGGGTTTACCGGCCTGGCCATCTTTGGCCGTCCGGGGGAGTTCGTCCGGCCCTATTACATCGCCCGCAGCCACCGCATGGCGATTTCGCCGCAATTGGCGGTCTGGATTCTGGAACGCGCTTTTGACATGGCCGCCACGCTGCTCTTGGTGGTGGCGGCGCTGTTCCTGAACCCGCGTTTTTCCGCCCACGGCGGCACGGCCGACGCCCTGCGCCGGGCGCTGTGGATTTTGGGCGGCCTGGTCGTGGCGGCATTGATCGGCATCGGCCTGTTTCACCGCCATCATGTCGGTATTACGCGCTATGTGCGGCTGCGTCTGGGGCGCAGCAGCAAGGCCTTGGCGCAACGAGCGGAACATTTTCTTCGCACCTTGGCGGCGGGCACGCAAGCTTTGGCCGCGGGCGGCAAGAACCTCATTTTGTCGTCCATTTATACCGTGTCCTTGTGGCTGGGCGTGGCCGTTGCGGTCTGGCTGGTGGTGCACGGTTTCCCGGGCATGGTGCCCGGATTTACCTATGCCGAAGCCTTGTTGCTGCTGGGCTTTTTGCTGATCGGTTCGCTCATTCAACTGCCGGCGATTGGCGGCGGCGTGCAGGTGCTGCTGGTTTTGGGTCTGACGGAGGTCTTTGGCGCCCCCGCCGCCAGTGCCGCCAGCGCCGCCCTGCTGCTGTGGCTGATCGCCTTCTACGCGGTGACTCCTCTCGGCGCCGCATTGGCGGCCCGGGAGCATTTGTCTTGGCGCCGCTTGGAGCAAGAAGCGGAATTGGCGGAACGCCAAGCCTAGCCCTCGGGGCCCAACCGGCATCCAACGCATGTTGGCTAGCCTGGGCGCGACCGCGCCAGGCGGGAGGGCGGATGCGCGTGGTGGTCACCGGTGGCGCCGGTTTTGTCGGCAGCCATCTCTGTGAGCGGCTGCTGGATCTAGGCTGCGAAGTTCATTGCGTGGACAACCTGTCCACCGGTCTGCGGGAAAACCTCGCCGCATGGCACGACCGCGGCGGATTTTTCTTCCATTTCCAGGACGTGCGGGAATATCTGGATTTTTCCGGTCCGCTGGATGCGGTGGTGCACCTGGCGTCTCCGGCCAGCCCCCTGGATTATATGCGCCTGCCCATTGCCACGCTGATGGGCGGCGCGCTCGGGACGCATCGCGCCCTGGGTCTGGCCCGCGCCAAGCGGGCCCGTTTTTTGCTCGCCAGCACCTCGGAGGTCTATGGCGATCCGCAGCGCCATCCCCAGCCGGAGAGCTATTGGGGAAACGTCAATCCCGTTGGCCCGCGTTCGGTCTACGACGAAGCCAAGCGCTTTGCCGAAGCGCTGACCATGGCCTACCATCGCACGCATCGCGTGGATACCCGCATCGCGCGAATCTTTAACACTTATGGGCCGCGAATGCGGGCGCACGACGGAAGGGTCATTTCCACCTTCATTCGCCAGGCATTGCGCGGAGAGCCCCTGACCGTCGCCGGCGACGGACGGCAGACGCGGAGCTTCTGCTACGTCACGGATCTGGTGGAGGGCTTGGTTCGCCTCCTGCGCTGCGACGCACCGCAGGCGCATGCGCCGGTCAACTTGGGCAATGCGGACGAACATACGATTTTGAGCCTGGCGCATGCCGTGGCGCGCCTCGCCGGCAGCGCCAGCTCCGTTGCGTTCGTGCCCCTTCCCGGTGACGACCCCCATCTGCGCCGCCCGGTGCTGGACCGGGCGCGGCAATTGTTGGAATGGCAACCCATGGTCGCATTGGAACAGGGCCTATTGCGCACGATCACTTGGGCGGCGCAGGCCTGGCCTCGCCTCATAGACCGCGCCGCCGCCGAGCGCCACGCCGCCTAAGCTCCCATCGTCCTGCCATTAACTTGCTTGCGATCGGCGCCTACCGGGCGTGGTGCGGCTCTACTCCCTATGTCGCCGCGTGGATGTATACTCCACGCGGAGGTGTTACAGGTGTCTGCCGGATTACGCTTGGCGCCCACGGTTGTGTTCGTTATCGGCCTGATCGCCTGCGGAGGCGGCGGACCCACGCCGTCCGGCCCAACTGGAAGTTCTCCCAGCCTTCCCGCGCAAGTTACCGGCTTGGCGGCTCAAGCTGGAGTGGGTAGAGTCGCGCTGTCGTGGGCGGCGGTTTCCGGCGCCACTTCGTACCAGGTGCAGCGCGGGACCAGCAGTAGTGGGCCCTTTTCCACCCTCGCTTCCCCCACCGGATCCAGCTATACCGATACGAGCGGCCAAGCCGGAACCACGTATTACTATCAGGTGGCAGCGGTCAACGCCGCCGGCGCGGGATCGCCATCGGCGGTGGTTGCGGCAATGCCCTGGGGCAGCCAACCGGCGCAGATCACCGTCAATGCCTTCGCCGACCGGCATCGGATCAGCCCATTGATCTACGGGGTCAATTTCCCTCCCAGCACCGCGTATATCCAGAACACCGGCGCCACCTTGATTCGCTGGGGCGGAAATGCCAGTTCCAGCTATAACTGGACAAACTTCTTCGCTGACTCGGCTCGCGATTGGTATTACCAGGACAATGTGTTCGCCGCTCTGGGCTTGAATACCGCCAGCACCGGCGCCGATTCGGTCGCCTTCGTGCAGGACGTCGCGAAAGCCGGCGCGGATCCGCTCATGACCATGCCCATGCTGGGCTGGGTGGCGAAGGGCGGGCCGCAGGATTTCAGCTTTTCGGTCAAGAAATACGGCTACCAGCCCTGCGCCACCAATCCCTATGACGCCGATGATGGCGACGGCATCGAATATGCCGCGGGATGTCCCGGCAGCGCCTCGCAGTACACGCCGCCCAATCCCGTCTACGTCACCAGCAACGACCCGAACGACGCGAATGTGCCGCTGCTGGATCAGCCCGGGTCCGGTGATCCCGCGGGCTCCGTCTACCGCAGCCAATGGGCGGCGGCGCTGGCGCCGGCGTTCGGCGCGGCGCCGCACTTTTATGACATGGACAATGAGCCGATGCTGTGGTCCTCGACCCATCGCGATGTGCATCCCCAGCCGGTGACCTATGACGAGTTGCTCCAGGACTTCACCACCGAAGCGGCGAAGCTGAAAACCTGGGATCCGCAGGCTCTCACCTTCGGCCCGGTTTCGTGTTGCTGGGAGTTCTACTGGAACTCTTCCGCCGGCGGCGCGGACAAGCAGGCCCATGGCAACGTGGATTTCTGGCCCTGGTGGCTGAACAACGTCGTGTGGGAGGGAGAGATTGCAGGCGAGCCGTTGCTGAACGTCTTCGATTTTCACGCCTACCCGGAGATCAATGCGCCTCCGGCCAATGCCACGGCCGCCCAGGTGGACGCGCTGGCGCTGCCCTCGACCCGCGGCTGGTGGGACACCACCTATACCAGTCCCGGCTGGATCGGCGCCAACACCGTGACCTCCATGCAGCCGCTGCCTCACGTGGAGGCGCGGTTGGTGCGGGCCGAAGCGATGGTGAATGAAATCGCCCCCGGCTTGCCGCTGAGCATCACGGAATGGAACTTCTCCCAGCCCGGTGAAGATCCCATCGCGGTGGCGCTGACGGACGCGGAGGCGTTCGGGCTCCTGGGGCAGTACGACTTCTATGCCGCCGCCCGGTGGGAAGCCCCGGATCCCGCCCAAGAGGCGCCTTCGTATAAAGTTCTCCAGTTATACCGCAACTACGATGGCCAGGGAGATGCGTTCGCTCCCATCTCCGTCGCCGCCGGCAACGACTGCGCCAGCGCCGCAGATGATTGCAGCACCTTCGCCGCTATTGACCCCAACGCGCAGCGCCTGACGCTGATGGTGGTGAACAAGAGTCCCGGAAACGCCTTGGCCGCCACATTGAATTTTCAGCATTTTTCCCCCTCCCAGGTGGTCACCTACGCGGTCACCGCCGGGGATCCCAGCCAGATCGTCGCCACGCCGGCGGCGGCGTTTTCTCCCAGCATGACGTTTCCACCGTATTCGGCGACGCTGGTGGTCTTGACCGGGCAAGGCACGCCGGTGGGAAACGAATGGAGCCTGAATCCCAGCCTGGCTCCGGCCGCCACCCCGTGGACGCCGGCGCCGGTCATGATGATCTCCGCCGGCGGCACGGCGCAATTTACTCCCACGCCGTCCAGTGGTGGTTCGGTGACCATCGCCGGCGTCACCGCGGACGCGCCGCTGGCCGCCAGCGTCGCCACCAGCTCCACATCGCCCACATCGCAGGTCGTGGACATCGCCGCCCCGGCGAACACCACGCCGGGCTTTTATCACTTTGCGGTTACAGGAACGGATGGCGCGGGCATTGCCACCACCCAAGACGGCGTCATCGAGGTGGGATTGCCGGCGGCCACCATGACCGCCACGGGGGATGGGCAATCGGCGCCTGCGGGATCCACGATCAATGTATCGGTGACCATCCAGCCTGGCGCCAGCGGCGCACAGCCCGGCGGATTGGATGTGTTGTTTTCGCTGAGCGGCGGCGGCAGCCTGGCGGCGCCGTCCGGCGTCCAGCCCTTGGCCGCCAGCGCCAATGGCGCCATGATTCTGGCGCCGGCCAATGCCGCCGGCACGGCGGCCGTCGTGCTGACGCTGCCGGCGACGGCGGGCGCCGTCCAGGTGCGCGCCGAGGGGCCGTACGCCATCGGACACCCCGTGCACGTCTTTACCGAAACGGCGCAGTAAAGCCTTCCCCGCGCTGGCCGCGGACCCTGCGACGCGGCTTGGCGCCGCGGAACTCAGCCGTCGAGGCCGGGCTGGAGCGACGGCGCGGGCGGGGCGGGAAGATGCGGCTGCCCGCGCAGGATTTCCCAGACCAGCAATGCCGCGCCAATCACGATCGCGCTGTCGGCGACGTTAAACGCCGGCCATTCATACCGCCCCACATAGAAAAGCAAAAAATCCACCACGCTGCCGCGCAAGAGCCGGTCGAAGAGATTGCCGCAGGCGCCGCCAAAGATCAGCGCCAACGCCCAGCCCGTGCGCACGGTTTGGCTGTGCCGCCATAGCAGTATGAAAACCACCACCAGCGCCGTCAGGGAAAAGCCGATCAAGAAGGCGCTTTTGAACGGCGAGGGCGAGGACTGCAACAGCCCAAACGCCGCGCCGCTGTTTTCGACGTGCACCAAGCGGAAAAAATGGGGGATGACGACGATGCTGGCGCTGCGGGACATGCGCTGGATCATGCCCTTGGTGATTTGATCCAGCGTGAACACCCCGAGAGCAATCAGAAAATACCGCATGCGAAACCAGCGGGGCGGTTCTGGCGGCGGGGCGGGCATCGGCGAATCCGCCGTCTGCACGGGCGACGGACTGGGGGAGGGAGCATGCATCTCCCTTCTATTTTGCGCCATCCTCCCAGGTCTGGAGCACCTGGCGGCAGCGGGCGCAAAGCAGGTGCGGCTCGCCGGCGAAGGTAGAGGGCGCCAACTCCCGGTATTGCCAGCAGCGGGCGCATTTTGCCCCGTCGGCAGGGGCGAAGGCGGCGGTCATTTCCGCCGCGTCAGCGGAGGCCAATTCCACTTGGGAAACGATGAACAGCTCCGCCAGCCGATCGCGGCCGTAGTCCTCCAGCACGGCGCGCTCCCGCGCCGGCGCCGCCAATATCACCCGCGCCTCCAGACTGGAGCCGATCTCCCCCGCCTTGCGCGGCGCTTCCAGCGCCGCCAGCGCCAAATCGCGCGCCCGCATCAGCACCGCCCAGCGTTCCGCCTCGCCGTTCGCCACCGCGGCCGTATCGCCTTCCGGCCACAGGGCCATGTGCACGCTGTCTTCCCGCAGGGGGCCATCCAACGTGATGCTGGGCAGTTGGCCCCAAACCTCTTCCGCGGTGAAGGGCAAAAGCGGCGCAAACAGCCGGACCAAGTACTCCGCCGTTCGCCATAACGCGGTCTGCGCCGAGCGCCGCTCCGGCGCCGCCGCGCCGGAGGCGTAGAGGCGGTCCTTCACGACGTCGAGATAGATGGCGCTCAAACTCACCGAGCAAAATTCATAGAGCCGCTGGTACACGCGGTGGAAGGCGAACGCGGCGTAGTCTTCCTGACAGGCGTGCGCCGTCACCGCCAACTCGTGCAGCAAGTGCCGGTCCAGCTCCTCCAAATCCGCCTCGGGCACGGCGTCCCGCGCCGGATCAAACCCATGCAGATTGCCCAGCAAATAACGGAAGGTATTGCGGATTTTGCGGTACGCTTCGCTCAGCCGGCCCAGCATTTCGCCGGAGATGCGGACATCCTCGCGGAAGTCCACGCTGGCCACCCAGAGGCGCAGCACCTCGGCGCCGTATTCGGCGGTCACCGTCTCCGGTTCGATGACGTTGCCCAGCGATTTGTGCATGGCGCGGCCGGCGGCGTCCAGCACCCAGCCGTGCGAGAGCACGCCCCGATACGGCGCTTGCTGGCGCGTGCCCACCGAAACCAATAGCGAACTGTGGAACCAGCCGCGGTATTGATCGCCGCCTTCGCAGTACCAGTCGGCGACGCCGTCGCCCAACACCGCCGCGAAGCTGGACCCGGATTCGAACCAGACGTCCACGATATCCCGCTCCGGCGTGAACTCGCCTCGGCCGCAGCCGCAGCGCACCCCGGGCGGCACGAAATCGGCGGCCGGGCGGGTGAACCAGGCATCCGAGCCGTCGCGGGCGAAAATCTCCACGATCTTTTCATCCACCTGGTCATTGCGCAGATATTCGCCGCAGGCGGCGCAGGCCAGCACCGGAATCGGCACGCCCCACACCCGCTGCCGGGAAATGCACCAATCCGGCCGCGCGGCCAGCATGTTGCCGATGCGTTCTTGGCCCCAGGCCGGATCCCAGCGCACCGTTTGGATGGCCTGCAATGCCTTGCTTCGCAAGCCGTTCCGCTCCATGCCGATGAACCACTGCTCGGTTGCCCGGAAAATGACCGGTCGGTGGCAGCGCCAGCAATGCGGGTAGGAATGGCTGAGCGGCGCGCTGGCCATTAGCGCGCCCAGGCTTTGCAGATGATCCAGAATCTTCGCGTTGGCGGCGAAGATCTGCTGCCCCTCGAACGGCGCGGTTTCGGCGCCGGTGAAATGGCCGCCGGCATCCACCGGGCTCAGCACCCCCAGACCATAGCGCTGGCCGGTCACGAAGTCCTCGGCGCCATGCCCGGGCGCGGTGTGCACGATGCCGGTGCCTTGTTCCGTGGTGACGTAATCGGCTAAAACGCCCGGGACTTCCCGCGCCAGCCAAGGATGGCGAAAACGCACGCCCTCCATCGCGCGTCCGGGAAAACGCGCTAGCTCTTCCGTCACGGTCCAGCCGCCCCGCTCCGCCGTCGCCGCCACCAGCGCGGCCGCCAGAATATACACTTCGCCGTTGGAGGCCCGCACCGCCGCGTACTCAAGGTCGGGATGGAACGCCAGCGCCAAGCTGGCCGGCAAGGTCCATGGGGTTGTCGTCCAGATCACTCCCGCCAGGGCCGCCCCCGCGGGCAGCGCGAACGGCAGATCTCCGCCCGCATAGGCGTATTTCACCCAGACCGACGGGCTCTCATGCGGGGCGTATTCAATCTCCGCCTCCGCCAGCGCCGTCCGGTCATGGATGCACCAATACACGGTGCGCAGTCCTTTGTAGGCGTAGCCGTCGCGGATGAATTGCAGCAGCAGCCGCGCGATGGTCGCCTCATAGGCGGGCGTCAGGGTCAGATAGGGCTCCGCCCACTGGCCAAACACCCCCAGCCGCTGGAATTGCCGCTTGTGCAGCTCCACGTACTTCAGCGCGTACTCGCGGCAGGCGCGCCGCACGGCCATCGGCGCCAACTCCGCCTTCTTGGCGCCCAACTGCTGATCCACCTGAATTTCGATCGGCAGCCCATGGCAGTCCCAGCCGGGAACGTAGGGCGCGTCAAACCCCGCCATGGTCTTGGATTTGACGATGAAGTCCTTAACGATTTTGTTGAGCGCCGTGCCCAAGTGAATGGGGCCGTTGGCGTAGGGCGGGCCGTCGTGCAGGGTGAACGGCGGCGCGCCCCGGCGCGCCCGGCGAATCGCGCCGTAAATGTCCTGCTCGGCCCAGTGAGCCAGCATCTTGGGCTCGTTCTGTGGCAGGTTGGCCTTCATGGGGAAGGCCGTAACGGGCAGATTCAGGGTGGTTTTTAGGGCCGTAGGCAAGTATTTCTCCGAAACCGCGGCGGGGGCGGAATAGTCATTATAGGAGGTGGGGTGCGCGGGAGGGACCCCGGCTCTAGCCTCTAGCGCCGCGCCGCCAGCCTGGTATTATGTGGAAAACGGAGGCAACAAGCCCGTGCCCTCGCTTCATCGGAACATAGCGAAGAGGAGCCGGAGCCTGGCGGGTTTTTCCCCGGTCGCATTTGCGGGCGCCGACTGAGCGCCCTAGCTCATGGCCGACTTCCCCCACAATTCCCAGCCGCAGCCATCGCCGGAAACTTCTCCGGACGACGCCGCCAAAACCGCGCCTGCTACCGCCGCGGCGCCCGCCGCGGCGGAGCACGCTGCACCCGAGGAGCATATCCCCGAAGTCCTGACCCTGGTGCCGCGCAAGACCTTGTGGAGCTCGCTGCGCGAGGAGCTGCACGAACGCTTCCACCCCACCGAACTGCCGCCTTTGGAGCTGGAATCCAAGCCGGTTCCGGTGGACGACATTTGGTCGCATGAGCGCTCGTTTTGGGGCAATGGTGGGTCGTTGCTGGTGCATTTGCTGGTGATCCTGTTGCTGATCTTGCCGCTGTTCAACCCCACCGTGCACAAGGCGGTCGTCAGCGGAATTGAGCACGCCACCATCCTGCATTTTCCGGTGTTGACGCCGGCCAGCCCCAAGCCATTAGGCGGTGGTGGCGGCGGCGGCATGCATGTGCTGAAGACGCCCAGCCGGGGCAAGCTGCCGCTATTTCGCAAGGCTCCGCTGGCGCCGCCGATCATGAAGGTCAAAGTCAAACCGCTGCTGCCCGTGCCGCCGGCGCTGGCGGTGGAGCGCCACATTTCCCTGCCGGAGCCGAATTTGCCGCAGTTTGGCGATCCCGTCGCCGCCCTCGCGCCGCCAACCAACGGCCCCGGTTCCCTGGAGGGCAACGGCACCGGAACCAAGGGCGGCATTGGTTCGGGCAATGGCGCCGGGTATGGTCCCGGTCATGGCGGCAATTTGGGAGGCGGCGCGGCCAGCTACGGCGCCGACGTCAGCGAGCCGATACCGATCTACGATCCGGACCCGGAGTTCACCGACGCCGCGCGCAAGGCGAAATACCAGGGTACGGTGGTCTTGGAGGTCGAAATTGGCGTGGACGGCCGCGCGCACGATATCCACGTGGTGCAGCCGCTCGGTCTAGGCTTGGATCAGAAGGCGATTGAGGCGGTGCACAAGTGGCGGTTTATACCCGCCAAGAAGCGCAACGGCCAGCCGATCGCGGTGGTCGCCGACATCCAGGTCAACTTCCGTCTCTATTAACCGTTGCGAAGCTGGGAGCGGGCCGCCGCTGCCGGCACGCCGGCTACCGCCAAGCCAGCCAATGCGGCAGCGCCGGGTCGGCAAAGTTTGGAATGACCAATTGCGCGCCCGCCGCCGCGACTTCTTCCGCGCGGTAGCTCGTGGCCAGCGCGACGCAGCGGGCGCCGGCGGCTAATCCCGCCGCGATACCCGGAAACGAATCTTCAAAAACCACGCACTCGGCCGCCGGCCTTCCCAGGCGGGCGGCGGCCTGCAAGTAAATCTCCGGGTTCGGCTTGCCGCGCCGCACATCGGCTTCGCTCAGGATGACCTCGAAGACGCCGTCTAATCCCAGCTTGCCGGTCACGATCCCGACGTTCCGCCGGGGCGCGGAGGTGGCTAGCGCCAGCCGGTGGCCCCGGCTTCGCGCCTCAGCGATAAATGCCGAAAGCCCGGGAGTTTCCCGCATGCGGGGCAAATAATCCTGCAAATAGAGGCTCTCCAGGCGCTGCGCATGCCGGGCGATTTCCGCGGTGGTCATCGCCCGCCCAAACACCTCGGGAAACAGCTCCTCGTTGCGCCGCCCGAACGTCTGCGCCGCGGCGTATTCCGGCTGCGCCAGCCCCGACTGTTCCGCCAGAAACGTCCGCCACGCCTGCGCATAGGCGGCGCTGTTGTCAATCAGCACGCCATCCATGTCGAACAGCAGCGGCGCGGGCGCCGACGGCGGCGCCACGGCGGCGTTACCGGACATGCAGCGTATTCACCACGCGATAGTTGCGCCAATGCGCGGCCTGGGCGGCGCGGCGCGCCGCGCGGGTCGCCAGGCCCCGGTTTTCGGCCAGGACCACGGCGCCCGTCAGGCGGATGGCGTCACCCTGCACGCGCACTTGGATGCGGTCGTGAGTGAACGGCGGGCGGCGGAATACAGCTTGTAGCCGCCGCGCCAGCACCGAGCCGGTGACCGGCGCGGTGCGGTGGGCGGGCGCGGCTGCATGGGTCGCGGCGGCGGCGCGGCGCTGCCGATGGGCCGGTCGCCGTGCCCAAACGGGACAGCAACTGAGCCCGGCCGCGCCGAGCAAGAGCCCGAGCGAGCGGAGCATGGAGATCCTCGTGGTCATGTTGGGACGATGCCGCCAGAATACCAGACGCTCTTTGCCGGCCCACCGGCTGGTCCGGCGGCCCGCGATGGTTCTATTCCGCCGCCAGTATGGCCACGCTCTCCGCCGGCAACGGCAGCCGGCCTTCGCCCGCCGCGATGCCCGTCGCCGAGGCCAGCCGCGGGCGCCATGCGCCTGCGGGCAAGGGCAGGGAATTCGCCTGCGGCGCGAAGTTGCAGGCGACCAGCCACGGGCCCCGCCGCAGCGTCAGCCAGCCCGCGGCCTCGTCAAACGCCACGTCGGCCGGATCCACTTCGTGCCGCGCCAGTGCGGATCCGCGGCGCAAAGCGATCAAATCCCGGTGCCAAGCCAGCAGGTCGCGGTGTTCAGGTTCGTCCCGTTCCTCCCAGCGCAACCGGCTGCGCGCGAAAGTGTCCGGGTCTTGCGGATCGGGAATGGCCTCCGGCGCCCAGCCGAAGGCGGCAAATTCGCGGCGCCGCCCATCCCGCACCGCCTGCGCCAGTTCCGGCTCGGGGTGATCGGTGAAGTAGAGAAACGGCGTTGTCGCGCCCCACTCCTCGCCCTGGAACAGCAACGGCGTGAACGGCGACAGCAGCGTCAAGGCGGCGGCAATACGCAACTGTCCGGGACGCAGATTTTGGCTCAGGCGGTCGCCCTGCGCCCGGTTGCCGATCTGATCATGATTCTGCGCGTAGGCAACGAATCGCCGCCCATCCGCCCCCGCCGCCGGCCTGCCGTGCGCGCGGCGGCGATAGCGCGAGTAGCGGCCGTCATAAACGAACGTTTGCCGCAGCGCCGTCGCCAGATCCGCCAGGCTGCCGAAATCGGCGTAGTAACCATTACGTTCCCCGGTCAAATAGGCGTGCAGCGCGTGATGAAAATCCTCGTTCCACTGCGCATCCAGGCCCTGCCCGCCCAGTTCCGGGGGGGCGCTGAGGCGGGGATCGTTGGCGTCGCTCTCCGCGATCAGCAGCAGCGGCCGCCCCAGCTCCGCCTCCCAGTCGCGTTTCGCCGCCGCCAGTTCCTCCAAAAACGGCAGCGCCGAATGGTCGAGGATGGCGTGCACCGCGTCCAGGCGCAGCCCGTCGCAGTGGTAGTCCCGCAGCCACATCCGCGCGTTGGCGATAAAAAAGCGCCGAACCTCGCCGTTATCCGCGCCGTCAAAGTTCAACGCTTCGCCCCACGGCGTCTGATAACGGGTCGTGAAATAGGGGCCGTATTGGGCGAGATAATTGCCTACCGGGCCCAGGTGGTTGTAAACCACGTCCAGGATCACCGCCAGTCCGCGGCGATGGCAGGCGTTGATCAGTTGCTGCAATCCTTCCGGGCCGCCGTAGGCGTGGTGCGGCGCGAACAAATCCACGCCATCGTAGCCCCAGCCCCGCGCGCCGGAAAACTCCGCCACGGGCATCAGTTCCACGTGCGTGACGCCCAAGGCCGCCAAATGGCTCAAGCGCTCGATCACCGCCGTGAAGGTGCCGGCGGGGGTGAACGTCCCAACGTGCAATTCATAGATCACGGCGCCGTCCCAGGCGGGCGGCCGCCAACCGGCGTCGTCCCAGGCGAACTGGTCAGGATCCAGCCACCGCGAGGGTTCGTGCACGCCCCGCGGCTGCCAGCGTGAGCGCGGATCCGGCAGTGGCTTGCCGCCGTCAAGCACGAAGGCGTAATCCTGGCCGGGGGCCAGCGGCTCCCCCGCTTGCCACCAGCCGTCCGCTGCGGCTTGCATGGGCCGCCGATGCCCCGCGGTGGCCAATTCGACTTGCCGGGCCCGGGGCGCCCAGACGCGCGGTTTACTCATCGCTTGGCCGCCCGCGCCAACAGCGCCACCGGGAAACGCGCCAGCACCTGCGCCAGCGGTTGCGCCGTGCCGCCGCTGATCCGCTCGCTGGTCAGCACGTTGCGCCACTCGCCGGGCGGAAGTTCCAAAGTCGTGTCCCGCCAATCGCCGCCCAACTGCAACGGCCACCGCGGCGTCACCGTCGCGATCTCCCCGCCGCGGGTGAACCCCACCACATGCTCGGCCCGCTCCCCCGATACGCGCAGCGGCTCATAGCCGCCGTCGCGGGAAAACGCCGCCGCGCGCTCCCGCCGCAGGTGCAATGCCTGGCGAATCAGCCACAGCTTGGGCAGGCCTTCTTCATGGCGCTCCCAAATGGCTTCCGCCGTCAGATCGCCGGTTTCCAGCTCCGCCAGCAATCGCCGCCGCAGGACGAAATCCACCGGCCGCCGGTTGTCCGGATCCACCAGGCTCATGTCCCACAACTCCGCGCCGTTATAAATGTCCGGTACGCCTGGCGCGGTCAGCTTCCAGGCGGTCTGCGCCAAGGAATTGATCCGCCCCGGCAGGATCAGCGGCGCAATGAAGGCGGTGATCTCCGCCATGGCCCCTGCATCCTCCAGTACGCCGTGGATAAACCGCCGCAGGGCGCGCTCAAAGCGCGGCTTCACCTCCCGCCAGGAAGTGTGCGCCTTCGCCTCCCGCGCCGCCTTCAGCATGTAGGCTTGCAGCCGCTCCTCGCTGATCGGCCATGCGCCCACCAGCGTTTGGTAGAACAGGTACTCCGTGTTGCGGTCGGGTCCGGCGGCGCTGCGATGCGCCGCGTTGCGCTGCGCCCAGTGTTCGGTGGCGGCTTGCCAGTCCGACGGAATCTCCGACAGCAGGCAGAGCCGCGCCCGCACATCCTCGCCCCGCTTGGTGTCGTGCGTCGCGGTGGTCAGCATCGTCTCCGGCCACCGCGCTTGCGTTCGGCCGCAGGCTTGATGGAAGGCCGCCAGGTCGCGGCTGAAGGCGCCGGGATCGCCGCCGACCTCATTGAGCGCGATGCAGCGGTTGTAGTAGTAGAACGCCGTGTCCTCCACGCCCTTGGCCGTCGCCGCCGGGGTCAGTTGCTGGAAGCGGACGGCAAACTCCCGTTCCCACTCGCCCGCGACCTGCCCGAGCAGCAGGTCGCGCAAAAACGCCGTCATCTCCGCCAGCGCCGGGACGTCGGCCTGCGACTGCGCCGCCGCCGCGCGCACCCGCTCCGCCTCCTCCGGCGTCAGGCCGCCCTCCGCCCGCAAGTAGGTGCGGTACACCGGAAAGCAGGCCGCCAAGCGGCGGATCGCCGTTTCCATCTCCGCCCGCGTGTAGTCCCGCTGTCGGCGATGCCGGACACAGACCGTCGCCAGCACCGCCACCAAGCGGCGCACATCGCTGCCCAGCAGCGTGTCCAGCACGCGCAGCTTTTGGGCCCGCGCCACGGTTGGGAAATCGGCGATCTGCCCGGTAAATTCGGCGTAGGCCGCCGTCATCGGGGCTTCCCCCGCGGGTTGCATCATGAGGTGCGTCGCCAGGTTCAAGAAGTCATAGCCCGTGGTGCCGGCGATCGGCCATGCCGGCAAATCCTCATCGGTCGCCAGAATCTTCTCCACCACCAGCCACGCACGCGGCGCCGCTTGGCGCAATCGTTCGAGGTACCCGGCAGGATCGCGCAACCCGTCCACGTGATCCACCCGCACGCCGTCCAGCGTGCCGTTCGCCAACCACGCCAAAATGCGGCGATGCGTGGCGGCGAAGACCGCCGGATCCTCCACCCGCACTCCGGCCAGGGTGTCAATGTCGAAGAATCGCCGGTAGCCCAGTTCGCGCGCCGCCACCCGCCAGCGCGCCAGCCGGTAATGCTGCCGTTGCAGCACCGCATCCAGGCGGTCGGCATCGGCATTCAGCGCCGCCAACTCCGCCGCAAGGTTCTCCGGCGCCAAGGGCGGCAAGGAGCCCGGCGCCAAAGGCAGCCAATGATCCGCGTAGCGCAGCGCCACGGCGGGCTCGCCCGCGGCGCGTTCCGCCGTCCCGCCCGCCGGTCCGTGCGGAGTATGCACCGCCAGTTGCAGTTGCCCCGCCTCCAAGACCTTGCCGTAATGGTCCGGCAGCCAGGGCAGCAGCAACTGCCGCGGCGGGGCGTTGCGCGCCGGGGCTTCCCCGGCGGGCCGCCAGTCAATATCGAAGAAGGCGGCGTAGGGGCTTTCCTGCCCGTGCTGCAAAACGTCCCACCACCACCAGTTCCGGTCGGTGGTGATGGTCATGTGGTTGGGCACGATATCGAGAATTTGCCCCAATCCCGCCGCCCGCAGCGCCGCGCACCAGCGGGCGTGGCCGGCTTCGCCCCCCAGGTCTTCATTCACGCGCGTGGGGTCGGCGACGTCGTAGCCATGCTGGCTGCCCGGCGCCGCCTGCAAATACGGGGAGCAGAAGGCATGGCTGACACCCAGCGCCGCCAGATACGGCAGGATCTCCGCCGCCTGGTCGAAGCCGAACTCCGGCCGCAGTTGCAGCCGGTAGGTGGCGCGCGGCGCCGCCGCGCCCGCCTCCGCCGCCGCCCTAGCCACGGCGCAATACCGCCAACGACCGCGCTTCCAGGCGGATCTCCGCCTTCGCCGCCAGCTTGGTTCCCGCCGCCGGCGCCTCGGTTTCCCCTCCGTCGTCCGGGGCTCGCGTGTCAAAGACCCATTCCCATCGCGCCCCTAATTCCGGCGGCGGCAAGCGGAACGGCAGCGCATCGTAATGCGCGTTGACCATCAGATAAAAGCTGTCGTCGTGGATCTTCCGCCCCAGCGCATCCTGCGACGGGATGGCGTCCCCGTTCAAAAACACCCCCAGCGCCTTGGCGAAGCCTTGGTTCCAGTCGTCGTCGGACATTTCGCTGCCGTCGGGCCGGAACCAGCCGATGTCCACCACGCCGCGGATGGGCTGTCCCTGAAACCAGTTGCGCCGCCGGAAGACGGGGTGCTGCTTGTAGAATGCGATCACCTTTTGGCAGAAGGCCAAAAATGCGTGGTCGGCGTGTTCCCAGTCCAGCCACGACAATTCGTTGTCTTGGCAATACGCGTTGTTGTTGCCCTGCTGGGTGCGCCCGATCTCATCCCCCGCCAAGACCATCGGCACCCCTTGCGACAGGAACAGCGTGGCGAACAAGTTGCGCCGCTGCCGCGCGCGCAGCGCCAGAATCTTCGCGTCCGTTGTTTCGCCTTCCGTTCCGCAGTTCCAGGAGCGGTTGTGCGATTCCCCGTCGCGATTGTCCTCGCCGTTGGCCTCGTTGTGCTTCTGGTTGTAACTCACCAAATCGCGCAGCGTGAAGCCGTCATGCGCGGTGATGAAGTTGACGCTGGCGTAGGGCCGCCGCCCGCCGGCTTCATACAAATCCGAACTGCCGGTCAGCCGGGAGGCGACCTCGCCCAATCCCGCGTTCTCGCCGCGCCAGTAATCGCGCATCGTGTCGCGGTATTTGCCGTTCCATTCCGACCATTGCAGCGGAAACTTGCCCACCAAATACCCGTCCACGCCCAGGTCCCAGGGCTCGGCGATCAGCTTCACCTGGGAGATCACCGGATCCTGGTAGGCGATGTCGAAGAACGCTCCCAGCCGGTCCACGCTGCGCAGTTCGCGGGCCAGCGCCGCCGCCAAATCGAAGCGGAAGCCGTCCACGTGCATTTCCGTGATCCAGTACCGCAGGCTGTCCATGATCAGCCGCAGCGTGTGGGGATGCCGCATGTTCAAGGTGTTGCCGCAGCCGGTGAAGTCGGTGTAGGCGCGCGGGTTGTCGTCCTCCAGCCGGTAATACGCCGCGTTGTCCACCCCGCGGAAGCACAGCGTCGGACCGAACTGGTTGCCTTCGGCG
>JAKAUF010000370.1 GCA_021827785.1 Acidobacteriota bacterium
GCCGCCCTCGGCTAATATCTGCGCGCCGATGGCGGCGGCCAGGGGGTTTTCCGCGGCGACGATGCCCTGGCGGCTCATCACCACGGACCGCCCCTGGCGTGTCCGCTCCGGATAATGAGGCCGGGCGGGATGCTGCGCCGCCGCGGGCAGGGCCGCGAGTAAGGCCAGCAGGCCACAAACCGTGAGTTTTCGCATTTCGCCCTTCATGATACTCCGGCGCCGCCGGAGTCGTAGCCAGTGTGGTAGGATGTGGGCGCAATGAAACTCCTCACTCGGCGGCAGTTTCTCGGAGCCTCGGCGGCGGGCGCGGCGGCATGGGCGGCGGGTCCGCTAACGGCGCCGCTGTTCGGCGCGGCGCGCGGCGATATCCGCTTTCCCGGACCCTATGGCGTGCAAATGTACAGCATCCGCAAGGGGATGCAGACGAACCCCGCGGCGGCGCTGAAGATGGTGCGGTCCATCGGCTACACGCAGATCGAATGCTGGCAGCCGAACGGCGTCAACGCCAAGGAACTGAAGCCGCTGCTGAAAGCGGCGGGCCTGGTGGCGCCGGGCATGCACACGGTCTACGGCCAACTGCTGCACGACATGCCCTCGCTGATCCGCAACGCCCACGGCATCGGGGCGGAATGGGTGGTCTGCGCCTGGGTGGATGCACCGCTGCGGCAGAGCGGCGCCGACTACCTGAAGCTGGCGAAGCATTTCAATCAATTCGGCCGCGAGCTGCGGCGCGCCGGGCTGCGGCTGGCGTACCACAACCACACCCAGGAGTTCATCCGCTTCGGCGGCGTGCCGGCGCTGGACATCTTGATGCGGCACACCGATCCGAACTTGATGTGGCTGGAGCTGGATATCGGCCACTGCGTCCGCGCCGGCTTCAATCCGATCACCTATCTGCACCGCTACGCCAAGCGCACGCCTCTGCTGCATCTGAAGGATGTGGCGCCGAACGCCGGCATCACGCATCCCACCAAGCCTTCGCAATACCACGACGTGCCCATGGGCACCGGCATCATTGACCTGAAGGGAGTGCTGCTGGCGGCGTATCAGAACCGCGTGCAGCACTACTACGTCGAGGACGAGGCGCCGGGAGCGGTGCGGCCGGAACTGACCGAAGACTACAACTACCTGCGCCGCGTGCGGTTCTAGCAAGCCGCGGCGGACCGGCCGGCGGCGCCCCTAGCCGGCGCTGTAGACCACGCGGCCGGCGACGATGGTGTGGCGGACGCGGCCGGCGAGGGTTTGGCCGGCGAAGGGGGTATTGCGGCTTTTCGAGAAGCCGCGGGCGGGATCGCAGACCCAGGTTTCCTGGGGAGCGAAGACGGTGACGTCGGCGACGGCGCCCGGCTCCAGGCGGCCGCCGGGCAGGTTGAAGACCTGGGCGGGGCGGGCGGTGAGGGCGTCGAGCGCGCGGCGCAGCGTAAGGCGGCCGGCGGCGACCAGGCGCAGGACCAAGGGCAGGGCGGTTTCCAGGCCGATGACGCCGAAGGGAGCGCGGCTGAACTCCTGGGCCTTTTCATGCTGCGCATGCGGGGCGTGGTCGGTGGCGACGGCGTCAATGGTGCCGTCGGCGAGGGCGGCGATGACCGCCTCGCGGTCGGCGGCGGCGCGAAGCGGCGGGTTCATCTTGAAATTGGCGTCGTAGTCGCGGATGTCCTCGTCGGTCAGCGTGAGGTGGTGCGGCGTCACCTCGGCGGTGACCGGCACGCCGCGGGCCTTGGCGGCGGCGACCAGGCGCACCGAGGCGGCGGTGGACAGATGGGCGATGTGCAGGCGGGCGCCGCAGCGCTCGGCCAGCAGGATGTCGCGCGCCACCATCGCCGCCTCGGACTCCGCGCTGATGCCGCGCAGTCCCAGGCGCAGCGCCGCCGCGCCCTCGTGCATGACGCCGCCGGCGGAAAGATTCAGGTCCTCGGCATGCTCGACGATCGGCAGGCCGAAGCGGGCGGCGTATTCCATGGCGCGGCGGAGGATTTGGCCGTTCATCACCGGCCGGCCGTCGTCCGAGAGCGCCACCGCGCCGGCACGGCGCATGGCGCCGATCGCCGCCAGCGCTTCGCCGCGGCTGCCTTGGGTGATGGCGCCGACGGGATAGACGCGGGCGGCGCCGATCTCCTTGGCGCGCTGGATCAGATAGGCGGTGGCGCCGGCGCCGTCGTTGACCGGATGGGTGTTGGGCATGGCGCAGACGGCCGTGAAGCCGCCGGCCGCCGCGGCGCGCGTGCCGCTCTCGATCGTCTCTTTGTATTCCTGGCCGGGCTCGCGCAGATGGACGTGCAGGTCAATGAATCCGGGGCAGACGATCAGGCCGCGGCAGTCCAGGACGCCGGGGCCGGCGGCGGCGATGCCGGGGCCGAGATCGCGGATCTTGTCCTCCTGGATCACCAGATCGCCGGTTTCATCCCGCCCGCTGGCGGGGTCGAACAAGCGCCCGCCTTGGAGAATCAGGTTCATGCGCTTTTCTCCGCCGCCTCCGCCGGGGCCAGCAGTTGCTCCAGCACCGCCATACGGATCAGCACGCCGTTTTCCACCTGCTCGCGGATCACCGACTGCGGGGAATCGGCCACCTCGGCGCCGATCTCGACGCCGCGGATCATCGGGCCGGGGTGCATGACGATGGCGTCGGGCCGGGCCAGGCGCAGGCGCTCCGCGGTGACGGAATAGTAGTGCACGTACTCGGCTTCGCTGGGGAAAAACGCCTCGCGCATGCGCTCCATTTGAATGCGCAGCACCATGACCACATCGGCGCCGTCCAGCGCCGGCTCCAGTTGGTGATGGCACTCGATGCCGGCGCCCAGGGCGGCGAACTCGGCGGGCAGCAGGCTGGGCGGGCCGCAGAGCCGGACGCGGGCGCCGAAGCGGGAGAGCAGCCAAAGGTTGGAGCGGGCCACCCGGCTGTGCAAGATGTCGCCGACGATGGCCACGTTGAGGCCCGCGATGCGGCCCTTGTGGCGCAGGATGGTGAAGGCGTCGAGCAGCGCCTGGGTGGGATGCTCGTGCATGCCGTCGCCGGCATTGATGACCGGCACGTCCACGTGCCGCGCCACCAGAAACGGCGCGCCGCTTTCGCCGTGGCGCATGATGATGGCGTCCACGGCCATGGCGCGCAGCGTATAGACGGTGTCCAGCAGGGATTCGCCCTTTTCGATGCTGCTGGCGCTGGCGGTCACCGAGACGGTCTCGGCGCCCAGGCGCCGCGCCGCCACCTCGAAGGAAGTCCGCGTGCGGGTGGAGGGCTCGTAGAACAGGACCAGGACGCGACGGCCGGCGAGGAGCTTTTCCGGCGGGCGCCGCTGCATCGCCGCCGCCCGGTCCAACAATGCCTGAATGGCGGGCCGTTCCAGCCCGGCGATCCCCAGCAAATGGCGCGACTGGCTCTCGCCCATGGCGTTCAGCCCGCGGGCTCGACCAGCAGGACCTTTTCGGCGCCGTCAATTTCCTGCACCCGCACCTCGACGATTTCGCGCTCCGTGGTCTGCACGTATTTGCCGACGAAGGTGGCCTCGATGGGCAGCTCGCGGTGGCCGCGGTCCACCAGCACGCAGAGCTGCACGCGGCGCGGGCGGCCATGGTCGAAGAGCGCGTCCAGCGCGGCGCGGGTGGTGCGGCCGGTGAACAGCACGTCGTCCACCAGCACCACCGTTTGGCCGCTGATGTCGAAGTCCAGCTGCGCCGGCTTGACCACCGGCGCGGGATTCAGGGTGGACAGGTCGTCGCGGTAGAGCTCGATGTCCAGCACGCCCACCGGCACCGGGCGGGATTCGATGCGGCCGATCAGCGCCGCCAGCCGCTCCGCCAGCGGCACGCCGCGGCGGCGGATGCCCACCAGCGCCAGGCCCTCGGCCCCGTTGTTTTTCTCGACGATTTGGTGCCCCAACCGCACCAGCGTCCGCTCGATTTCGGACGCCGACATCAACTGCGCTTTCTCCTGGAACGTCATTCGGCCGTTGCGCGCCTCGCCTGCCATTGCCCGTTCATCATACCAGTTCCGCCGCGGTCGCCGCGCGGCGCGGCGGCGCGGTCATCGCCCCCGTCGCGCCGTTTCCGGCGGCCAACCGCGCAGGACTTTTTTGCCCGCGGGCGGGCCGCGCGACGCGGGCGCCCACCGCGGCGGTTAGAGTTCCTGCCGCGTGGGGCGGAACAGAATCTCATTGATGTCCACGTCCTCCGGCTGGCTGATGGCGAAGGCCACGGCGCGGGCGAAGGAGTCGGCGGGAATGGCGATGTCGGCGTACATTTGGCGGACGGCGGCGGCGGTTTGCGGCTCGCCGACGCTGTCGGGCAGCTCCGACGACACCGCGCCGGGGGAGATGATGGTGGTGCGCAGGTTGTAGGCCTTGGCCTCCAGCCGCAGCCCTTCCGAAAGGGCCCGCACCGCGTGCTTGGTGGCGGAGTAGACCGCGGAGCCGGGGCGGACCTTGTGGCCGGCGACGGAGCTGACGTTGATGATCTGCCCCGAGCGCTGCTTCTGCATCTGCGGCAGGGCCGCGGCGATGCCGTAGAGCACGCCCTTGATGTTGACGTCAATCATCCGGTCCCATTCCGCCAGCCGCCGCTGCTCCAGCAGGGAGAGCGGCATCAGGCCGGCGTTGTTGACGATGACGTCCAAACGGCCGTAGGCCGCGACCGCCGCGTCCACCAGCGCCTGCACCTGGCGGGGATCCGTGACGTCGGTGGTGACGGCCAGGGCCTGGCCGCCGGCCTTTTGGATGTCCCGCACCAGCGCGTCCAGGCGGTCGCGCCGCCGCGCGCCCAGCGCCAGGCGGGCGCCCGCGGCGGCCAGCAGGCGCGCCGCGGCCTCGCCCAATCCGCTGCTGGCGCCGGTGATGACGATGGATTTTCCGGAGATGTTGGCGACGTGGGAACTCATGCCTTGCCTTCCTAATCGTTTCGCGGATTTTCGCAACCGCCCGGCGGGCGGGCCGCCGGGCGGCGCGGGCGAGCAATGGACGCGCGCGCCGCGGCCGGCGCGGCTCTCGTTTAGCTAGCGGCTTTGGCTTGGGCCGCCACGGCCTGGATTTCCAGCGTGATCTCCACCTGGTCGCTGACCAGCACTCCCCCCGCCTCCAGCGCCTGGTTCCAATTCAAGCCGAAGTCCTTGCGGTTGATGCCGGCGGTGGCGGTGAAGCCGGCGCGGTCGCCGCCCCAGGGGTCGCGGCCGTGTCCGGCGTATTCGACGTCCAACGTGACCGGCTTGGTCACGCCGTGCAGCGTCAGCTGCCCCTGCACGCGGAAGTGGTTCTTGTCCACCACCTCGACGGCGCTGCTCTTGTAGGTCATTTCCGGGTACTTCTCGACGTCAAAGAAATCGGCGGATTTCAAATGTCCGTCGCGCTGCGCGTCATTGGTGTTGACGCTGGCGGTTTGCACCTTTACTTCCAGCTTCGCCGCTTGCGGCCGGGCTTCATCGAAGTCCAGCGTCCCGCTGAACTGGGTGAAGTGGCCGCGCACCTTGGAAATGACCATGTGACGCACGCTGAAGTTCACGCTGGAATGCGCTGTATCTAGGTTCCATTGAGCCATGATGAGTTCTCCTTTCACGCTTGCTGGTCGGAATGCATGCTGAGCTGTCGTCCTACCCCGGCTAGCGCCTGTTGCAAGACTTCGCGGCGCAGGGAGATGAAGGAATGCTGCCCCTGCCGCCGCACGTGCAGCAAGCCGGCGTCGGTCAGGATCTTGATGTGATGGGAAATGGTCGGCTGCGCCAAGGGAAACCGCTCGCCGATCTGGCCGCACGATAGCTCCTCCGCCGCCGCCAACTCCACCACCATGCGGTAGCGCGTCGGGTCGGCCAGGGCGCGGAGCACCCGCATCCAGGTTTCTTCCGCTTGGCGCTCCCGGGCTGGCGTAACCGCATGCATCAATTTAAATATTTGCATATTTCGATATGTGGTGTCAAAAGAAGGCGCAGGCCGTGGCCTGCGCCCTGCAATCCCCTGGAATCGAACCGGCGGCGGTTCGATTCGCCGCCGCCCGTTCGGT
>JAKAUF010000263.1 GCA_021827785.1 Acidobacteriota bacterium
GCCGCGTCCGCCGCCGCCGGCTCGCGCTCGTCCGCCGCCATTGGCGCCGCCAGCTCCGGCGGCAATTCGCCGCTCACCTCGCCCAGCTCCACCCGGGCGCGATGCAGCGCCCGGGCGTGATCGGGATGCCCCGGCTCCTCGTCCAGCAAGGCGCGGTAGCACTCCGCCGCCTTCGCCCATTCCCCCGCCCGTTCGTAGGTCGGCGCCAGCCGCAGCCGCACCGCCCGCCGGCTGCGCCGGTCTTCGCTCACCAATTCCAGCCAAGTCTCCAGCGCCGGCAAATACTCCGGGTCCGCCGCCTGCATCGCTTGCAGCAGCTCCAGCCAGATCGGCTCCAAATCGCCGCGGCGGAAAAATGCCGGATCGCCGCGAATCCACAGCAGCGCCTGGTCCAGCATTTTGTGCTCGATGAACCATTGCCCGACCGCGCCAGCGATGGCCTGGCCGCCTTTCAGGCCCGCCCGTCCCAGCGCCAGGGCTTGGTCGTAGGCGCCGCAATCGCAGGCGATGCGCCACACGCCGGCCGCGTCCGGACCCAGCCGCGGCAACTCCTCCGGCTTGGGTAGCGCCGCCGCCGCTTCCTCCGGCTGTCCCTGCGCCAGCAAGCTGCGCGCCTGGAGCAGGCGATACGCCGGCGCCTCGGTGTCCAGCTCCGCCAGCTCGTGCAGCGCCCCGTCCAGGCCCTCCCAGTCCTTCTTTTCCAGCAGCAGCTTGGCGGCCGCCAGCAGTTCCGCCTGCGCCCGGTCCTTGTCCCCCGCCCGCAGCCGCGCCCGCGCCAGCCGCACCTTCAGCCGCGGCTGGTCGGCATCCATGTTGGCGATGTGTCCCAGCGTGGTGATCGCCTGCCGCCAATCGCCGTCTTGCTCCGCCCGCTCCGCCAGCGTCAGCAGCAGGCTGCGCGCCTCGGTATGCACGCCTTGCGCGATCAGGCACTCCGCCAGCCGCTGCTCCAGTCCCGGCGCCTGCGGCTGGAAGCGCAGAATCTTCTTCAGCACCGCCGCCAGCCGCGGCGTCAGCCCCTGCTGTTCCAGCTGGTCGGCGACCGCGGTGAACATTTTCACCGCATCCTCGTTGCGCCCCACCTTGGCGTACAGATCGCCGAGGTTGTTGCGCAGAATCAGGTTGCTGGATTGTTGCGCCAGCACCTTCTCGTAGAGCTCGATCGCCTGCGGGAACTTGCCCTGCTGCACCAGCCGGTCGGCCGTGGCCAGCGCCTTCTCCGGATTGAAGCCGAAACGCATCATCATGGGAATGGAGGAGCCTTCAGGCTCGCAAGCTGAAAGCTGCCTTAGAATATCGCGCGCCGCCGCCCCCGCGCCTTGTTCGCCGCGCCAGGTGCGCCACTGGTAACCCGGCCGCCCGGACAGGCCGCCGCCGCGGCCGCGCGCGGCGGCTAGTTGATGACCCGGCGCCGGAAGCCGGCGATGCCCCACCAACTGAAGCCCGCGGCGGAGAGCACCAGCGCGGCCAAAAACGCCCACGCGGGCATATGCGGCACCGCCGGCGTCAGCGCCGCCCGCAGGCCCTCGCTGACGTACACCAGCGGATTGGCCAGGGTCGCGATCTGCAGCCACTTCACCCGCCCCAACAGCGCCCAGGGATAGTACACGCAGCCGAGAAAAATAATCGGCGTCACCACCACCGCGAAGATCATGCCGATCTGCTGCGGCTTCACCAGCGTCCCGATCGTCAGCCCCAGCGCCCCGGCCGTGAAGCTGGACAATACGATCACCACCGCCAGCAGCCACCAGCTCGCCACCTGCACGTGCACCGGCGTGGCGGGGATGAAATACACCATCGGAAACACCACCAGCGCCGCCAGAATGCTTTGGAACACGCTGAAGAAGATCTTCTCGAACGCGGTCCAGGCGATCGGCAGCGGCGCCATCAGCCGGTCCTCGATCTCATGCGTGCCGCTCAGCTCGATCGAAAGCGGCATCGCCACCGCCATGATGCCCTGGAACAGAATGGCGATCGCCACCAGCCCCGGCACCAGGATCGTGGCGAAGTTCGCCGCCCCCACCCCCGAGAAGTTCTGCCCGATCTTGGGCATGATGTCGGTGAAGATGAAGACGAAAAACAGCGGGTTCATGATCGTCCGCACCACGAAGCTGAACAGATCGCGGCGCAGCAGCCGCGCGTCGCGCAGCATCAGGCCCCAAAACGCCCGGGCGTAGCTGGGGCGGGCCGGCGCCGCCGGCGCCTGGGGCGGCGCGGCCAGGGTTTCGGTCGTGCTCATTCCCGCAGCTCCCTTCCCGTGAGGTGAATGAAGATCGTTTCCAGGCTGGGCTCATGGAGGGAAAAATCCCGCAGCCCAAAGCCCTGCGCCGCCGCCGCCACCGCCGGCGCTAAGCCTTCCCGCGCATGCGCCAGCAGCCGGTAGCCCTCCGCCGTAGGCTCCACCTCGGTCACGCCGGGCAGCGCCCGCAGCCGCGCCTCCAGCTCCGCGCCCGTCTGCTCGACGCTGACCCGCGCCACCGCCCCCGCGCCGGTGCTCTGCTTCAGCCGCGCCGGCGTGTCGCAGACCAGGATCTTGCCGTGATCCACGATCGCCACCTGATCGCAGAGCCGCTCCGCTTCCTCGATGTAATGCGTCGTCAGCAGCACCGTCATGCCCTCCGCGCGCAGCCCCCGCACCAGGTCCCAGACCGCCATCCGGCTCTGCGGATCCAGCCCCGCCGTCGGCTCGTCCAAAAACAGCACCCGCGGCCGGTGCGCCACCGCGCGCGCGATTTGCAGCCGCTGCGCCATCCCGCCCGAGAACGCCTCCGGCGTGGCGTCGCGGCGGTCCGCCAGCTGGAACTGCGCCAGCAGCTCATCCGCCCGCCGCCGGCTCGCCGCCGCCGGCCAGCCGAAGTAGCGGCAATGGAAATACAGGTTCTCCCACGCCGTCGCCCCCCGGTCCAGCGCCCGGAACTGCGTCACCACGCCCATTCCCGCCCGCGCCCGCGGCGGCTCCGCCGCCACGTCCACTCCGCCCACCCGGATCCGCCCCGAGGTGGGCCGCACCCGGGTCGTGCACACGCCGATGGTGGTGCTCTTGCCCGCGCCGTTCGGCCCCAGCAGCCCGAACAACTCTCCCTGCGCCACCCGCAGGTTCACCCCATCCACCGCCAGCACCCCGCCTCCGGGGCCGGCGTAGCGCTTCACCAGGTTCTCGACTTCGATCGCCGCCTGCGGCATCCCCCGAGTATAAACGCTTGTTTGATTTCGCGCTGGAGCCGGGCGGGGGCGCCGCCGCGCCTCCGCGGCGCGCCGCCATCGCCGGCGGCGTTCGCGCCGCTTGACGCCCCGCCGCGATGGGTGAATAATTATTCGTAGCATGAATAATTATTCCCATGGCGGAGCCAAGCTGCGCGCCGGCGTCGCCGGCGCCTCCGGCTACGCCGGCCGGGAGGTGGCGCGGCTGCTGCGCGCGCATCCCGCCGCCGAGCTGGCGGCGGAGTTCGGCTCCGCCCAGCCGCCGACGCCGGAAGCGGCGCGCGCCGCCCGCCTGGACGTGCTTTTCCTGGCCACGCCGCCGGAGGTCTCCATGGCCGCCGCCGCGGCCGCGGAGACCGGGGTGCGCGTCGTGGACCTCAGCGGCGCCTTCCGCCTCGGCGCCGAGGAGTTCGCCCATTGGTATCGCCTGCCCCACGCCGCCCCCGCCCTGCTGGCGGAGGCGGTCTACGGCTGGCCGGAAAAAAACGCCGCCGCCATCGCCGGCGCCCGCCTGGTCTCCAACCCGGGCTGCTACGCCACCGCCGCCCTCACCGCCGCCTGGCCGCTGGCGCAAGCCGGCTGGCTCGCCGCCGGCCCCGTGGTCTGCGACGCCAAATCGGGCGCCAGCGGCGCCGGCAAGGGCCTGCGCCAGGATCTGCATTTCTGCGAGCTGGCCGGCAACTGCAAGGCCTATGGCGTGCTGGAACACCGCCACACGCCGGAGATCGTCCGCCACGCCGGCCTGGCCCCCGATCAGTTGCTCTTCACCCCTCATCTGCTGCCCGTGGTGCGCGGCCTGATCGCCACCACCTACCTGCCCCTCGCCCGCCCCGCCGCGCCGGAGGCGCTGCTGGAGGTCTACCGTGCCGCCTACGCCGCCAGCCCCTTCACCCGCGTGCTGCCGCCGCCCGAACTGCCCGACCTCAACGGCGTCGTCGGCGCCAACTACTGCGACCTGGGCCTGCGCGTGCATGCCCCCACCCAAACCGCGGTCGTGGTCACCAGCTTGGACAATCTGCTGAAGGGCGCCGCCGGGCAGGCGGTGGAAAACATGAACTTGATGTTCGGCCTGCCCCGCGCCGCGGGTCTGGCCTAGCCGCGCCATGCTCACCGTGCTCAAACTCGGCGGCAGTTTGCTGGCTCCCGAGCGCGCCGGCGCCGCCGGCAACTGGGACGCCTTGGCCGCCGCCGTGGCCCGCCGCGCCGCCGCCGGAGAAGCGCTTTGCCTGGTGCATGGCGGCGGCGGCGCGCTGACCGCGTTTTTGGCCGCGCGGCAAATTCCCACCCGCTTCCATCAGGGCCTGCGCGTCACCGACGCCGCCACCCTGGAAGCCGCGGTGATGGTGCTGGCCGGCGCGGTGAACAAGCATCTCACCGCCGCCCTCAACCGCGCCTTGCCGGCCGCCGGCGCGGCCGCCCGCGCCGTCGGCCTCTGCGGATTGGACGGCGCCTGCATCGCCGCCGCGGTCGCCGACCCGGCCCTCGGCCACGTCGGCCGCGTCACCGGCGGCGACCCCCGCTTGCTGCGCGCCCTGCTCGCGGCGGGCTTCCTCCCCGTGCTGGCCAGCTTGGCCGCCGGTCCCGACGGCCCACTCAACGTCAACGCCGACAGCTTCGCCGCCGCCGTCGCCGCCCAGCTCGGCGCCGCCCGCCTCAGCTTTGTCACCGACGTTCCCGGCGTCTTGGACGCCGACGGCCGCGTCGCCCCGGCCTTGGACATGGCCACGCTCGCCGCTTGGTCGGCCAACGGCCAGGTCCACGGCGGCATGCTGCCTAAGCTCGCCGCCTGCCGCCACGCCCTGGAGCAAGGCGTCGCCCGCGTCGAGGTCATCGGCGCCGCCGCCCTGCTCGCCGGGCCGGCGCCCGCCGGCACGCAGATCACCCTGGGGAGCCCCGCATGAGGCCGTCCTTCCAATTGCGTCCCGCGCGGCTCTATGACGCCGCCGAACTGCATGCGCTGCAACAGCCCTTCGTGGCGCAAGGCCTGCTGCTGCCCCGCTCGCCCCGCTATCTCTGTGAAAACATCCGCGACTACGTCGTCGCCGTGGCCTCGGATGGCCGCTTGGCCGGCGGCGGCGCGCTGCATTTCCTGGATGGCGACGTCGCCGAAATCCAGTCCCTCGCCGTCGCGCCCCGCTTTCGCGGCGCCGGCCTGGGGTCGCGCCTGGTCGCCGCCCTGCTGGCGCAGGCGCGCGAGCATCAGGCCTGGAAGGTCTTCGCCCTCACTCACGCGCCGGAGTTCTTTCTCCGCCTCGGTTTCACCCGCACCATCATGGCCGAACTGCCGCAGAAGCTGACCCGCGACTGCCTCGGCTGCCCCAAGCTGGCCGCCTGCCAGCAGGTGCCCGTCATCGCCGACGTCTTCGCCCTCCGCCTGCCCGCCGCCGCCACCCAATCCGGATTGCCCGCGGAGACGCCGCGGGAGCAGCCCTGGGAAGCCGCCGTATGAAGCCCTTTTCCGCCGCCGCCGCCGTCGCCGCCGCCAGCCAACCCGGCGCTTGGCCCGCCGGCTTCCATTTCTTCGCCGGCCCCTGCGGCCTCAAGAAGAACGGCGCGCCGGATCTGCTTTGGGTTGTCGCCCAGCCCTCGGCCCGCGCCGCCGCCGTCTTCACCACCAACCGCCTTCAGGCCGCCCCCGTCCGCCTCAGCCGCCGCCACCTGGCCGCCACCGCCGGCCGCGTCCGCGCCCTGGTGGTCAACTCCGGCAACGCCAACTGCGCCACCGGCGCCGCCGGCGACCGCGCCGCCCAGGCCATGGCCCGCGCCGCCGCCGC
>JAKAUF010000305.1 GCA_021827785.1 Acidobacteriota bacterium
CATCTCCTCCTCGAGAGGACGGTTGGTGGCGCAAACCACGCGCACCTCGACATGTTTATCGCTGGCTGAGCCGATGCGAGTGAAGTTCCCGTCCTGCAACAGCTGCAAAAGCTTGGCCTGGAGCGAGGGGTCGAGATCGCCGATTTCGTCCAAAAACAGCGTGCCGCCGTGCGCCGCCTCGACGCGTCCGGGCTTGGCGACCTGCGCGCCGGTAAACGCGCCTTTCTCGTAGCCAAACAGCTCGCTCTCCACCAGGGAGCCAGGAATCGCCGGACAGTTCACCTTCACCAACGGACCCGTGGCCCACGGGGATCGTTCATGCAGCAGGGTGGCAATGATCTCTTTGCCGGTCCCGCTTTCCCCGCGGATGAGCACCGGGATGTTGGCGCCGGCGGCCTTGCCGACTAGCTGCCGGACCGGAGCCATGGCCGGAGAGACGCCAAACACGACCTCTTCCGGAGGGAGCGGGTTGCCCACCGCCGAGGCAATGAGTGGTTCCGTGGCCATCATTCTCCCGATAAAGCAGCTAGTGGGCCAAACATCCGCGGGCCCTCTGCGGGAGGGCGGAAGCGTGCCCAAGATGAACAAATGCAAGAGTTTGCAGACTCAATCGTGGCGCTCCCCGAGGGCCGGTGGCGGGCAGGCGGCAGGGGAGGGCGGGAAGGCCGTTGCCGTCGCGGGAAAATGCTTTCCCCAGCAGAGAGTTAGCTTGACAATTCCTGTCGCGGGGGCCACGCCATTTGCTCGGGGAGCAAAGCGGGCGCGGAAAGGCCGCGAAATTCCCCCGCGCCGCAGGCGCGCCGGCATTCGTTGCGGCCCGCCCCCGGCAAGCGAAGCGGCGCGGCCCCCAAAGCCGGGGTCCCCAACGCGCAGCGGTGCGCGTTGGGGTGGGGCGACGCGCTGGCTGGGCCGGGGCGGACCGGGGTCCCCGGCCCAGCTGGCGCGCAAGCGGGACGCGCGGCGGACCCGGGGCCCCCAACGCGCAGCGGTGCGCGTTGGGGTGGGCAGCCGCGCTGGGGCCCGCGCCAAGCAATGCCACCATCCGGCCGGGGCGCAGACGCGGCCCGGTGCATGCGCCCACGGGGGCCACGGCGGCGGCTGACAAATTGTGGCCGCCATGGCCGCAAGGGGGCGGCGAAAACCTGCGAACGTCTCCGCGGCGAATGCCGCAACTCACTGTTGGCACGGATCTTATCCACCGCTGCCGGGCCGCGGGAGGTGGCCCGCGGATTGCCTCAATCTCTGCTTGCCGCCCACGAGGCCTGCCCGGATGATTTCCCTCATCATTCCCACATACAACGAGCGGCCTTGTATCGCCGCGGTGGTAGACCAGGCGGCGGCGGCGCTCGCCGCCAGCGGTGAAAGCTTCGAGATTATCGTCGTGGATGATTCCAGTCCGGACGGCACGGGCGCCGAGGTGCAGCGGCTGCAAGCCGAGGGCCGGGCATGGCTGCGCCTGATCTCGCGGCCGCGGGATTTATCCACCGCGGTCGTCACCGGCTGGAGCCAAGCGCGCGGTGATCTGCTGGCCTGCATGGATGCCGACTTTCAGCACCCGCCGGCAACGCTGACGGCGATGGTGCGCCGGCAGCGGGATGCGGACGCCGATGTGGTCATCGCCAGCCGCTACGCCGGCGCCGCGCACACCGGCGCCGCGGCGCTGCGGCGCGTGCTGACGGGCGCCGCCTCGGCGGCCGCCGGGCTGCTGCTGCCCGGCGTATTGACCGGCCTGACCGATCCGATGTCCGGGTTTTTCCTGTTCCGCCGCTCCGCCGTGGACCTGAGCGCGCTGCGGCCGCGGGGCTACAAGCTGCTGATTGAGATTCTGGCGCGCTGCCGGCCGCCGCGGGTCAGCGAAGTTCCGTTTACGTTTGCCCGCCGGCAGGCGGGCCGCAGCAAGGCGGGAGCCGGCGTCGCCACCCAGTTCTTGCGGCAACTGCTGTCCCTGGCCGCCGCCACCGGCGAACTCCGCAAAATGTTCCGTTTTGGCCTGGTGGGGCTGAGCGGGGTGGTGGTGAACTTCGCCGCCTTCGCCGCCATGCGGCATTGGGACGCCCCCCTGGCGCCCGCGGCGGCGCTCGCCGCGGCGCTGGCCATCGCCAACAACTTCGCCGGGAACGAAACGTTTACGTTCCGCGCCGCCGCCCAAGCCGACCCCGGGGCCCGCGCCGTAGTCCGCCGCTTTTTTCGCTTTTTTGCCTTTTCCCTGATCGGCCTGGGGCTCAACACTGCTGCCGTTGCGATGCTGACGCCCGCGATCGGCTGGGCGCCGGCGCTCACGCTGGGGATTGGCCTGGCCTCCGGTTGGAACTTCGCTGCCAACGCGACCCTGACCTGGCCGGCGCCGGCTGCCTCCCGGATTCGGCCCCGGAACGCCGCGGTCCTGGCGCCCGAACCGTTGCGCATGGCGGCAAAATAGAATTGCCGCATGCCCGCCCCCAGCGCGCCGCCGCAACCCGAGGTCTCACCTGCCGCACCTCCCGGCGCACGGCCGAGCGGCTGGCTGTGGCTGCCCACAATCGTCACCGGAATCATTGCGCTGCTCGCCGCCTCCTATCCGGTCGCCCGGGCGTTTTACCTGACGGGCTTCGGCTTTAACGAAGGCTGGAATGTGTATGCCGCCCGGATGGTGTTTCATGGGCGCAAAGTCTACGCCCATCCGCCCGCCTGGACGGATTTCAACTACCCGGCGCTATCGTTTCACATCGTCGCCTGGCTGCATGGCCTGGGCGCATCGTATCTATTCGCCGGCCGCTTCCTATCGCTCGGCGCGTTGCTGGTTTCCTGCGTACTGGTGGCCTACATCGCGCGGCGGTTGGGAGCGGGCGCCCGCCACGCCGCCTTCGCCGCTCTCTTCTGCCTCGCCATCTTCGCCATCGCCGCCCGGTCTTACGTCGGCCTGGATGATCCGCAGATCCTGGCGCAAATGTTTTTCCTGGCCGGATTCTACGTTTACATTAGCGGCGAGCCAAACTGGGGCCGGCTGGCGGCGGTGACGGCGCTGTTCGTCATCGGCGGCAACATCAAGCACAACCTGGTGGATTTTCCGTTGGCGGTGCTGCTCGACCTCCTGCTGACGAGCCGCCGCGCGGCGGCCAAGTTCATCGTCCTGGGCGCGGCGTTTTTGGCGGTCTCGATCGGCTGGGAGATCGGGGCCAATGGTCCCTACTTCGTCGCCAACCTGCTGTCCGCACGCCGATATTCCCTCGCGCAGGCCTGGTTCAAGCTGTTCCGCTGGAGCCTCGCGCCTATTGAAGTCGCCGCGATCGCCGCCGCGTTATGGAGCCTGGCCCACCTGCGGCCTGGACGGGCGCGGGTGGTTGCGCTGTGGTTTTGGTGCGCGCTGGGGGTGGGCTTTGTTTTCGGCGGCGGCGACGGGGTGTGGTTCAACGCCTATTTTGACTGGTTCCTCGCAACCGCCACAATCAGCGCTTTGATCGTTCCCTGGCTGATGGAGGGGCAGCGGTGGGCGCCAACCTCGCGGGCCGGCCGTAGGGCGGAGGTCGCGGTACCGCTGGTGCTGCTCCTGTCCCTGGGTCCGGCGTGGTACCGACGGTCGTCGCGCTTTCCCCATAAGCAGTTTCATTTCACCGCCATCTTCAAACTGCCCGGCCGCCAAACGCGCTTCCAAATGCAGGTGCGTTTTCTGCGCCAGCACCCGGGCCCGGCGCTCTGCGAAAACCTGCTCTACTGCGCCCGCGCCGGCAAGCCGTACGTCTACGATCCCTTCGACGCCAGCGAGCGCGTGCTGACCCACCAGCTCGACCCCCGCCCGCTGCTGGCCGAAGTGCGCCGGCGGCAATTCAGCGTGGTGGAACTCATGCGGCCGGTCAGGTATTACGAAAACGTCACTGGGCCGGCCATCTTTCCCTCCCTGGCCACGGCGATTGCCCGCCATTATCGCCTCGCATTCCATTCCCGCCGCAGTTTTCTCTACGTTCCGCGGCGCCAACCCTGACCCGCCGGGGTCGCGCGACCCGCGCCGTCCCCCTGTTACCCTTTTTCCATGAGTGAGCCCCGCTATCTGGTCACCGGCGTCGCCGGTTTCATCGGCTCCGCCATCGCGCGCGCCTTGCTGGCGCAGGGCCATGCCGTACGCGGCGTGGACAACTTCGCCACCGGAAGGCGGGAAAACCTGGCCGGCTTGAAGGGCCTGGACCTGATGGAAGGAGACCTGGCCGACCCCAAGATTGCAGCCGCCGCGTGCAGCGGCGTGAGCTGCATCTTCCATGAAGCGGCGATTCCCTCCGTGCCCCGCTCGGTCGCCGACCCAGCGGGCACGCACCGCGCCAACGTGACCGCCACGGTGGAGCTGCTGGTCGCGGCGCGGGATGCCGGCGTGGCGCGCGTGGTCTACGCCGCGTCTTCCTCCGCCTACGGCAACCAGCCGACGCTGCCCAAGCGGGAAGATATGCTGCCCGACCCGTTGTCCCCATATGCGGCGGCCAAGCTGGCGGGGGAATATTACCTGCGCAGCTTCCACGCGGTTTATGGCTTGCCGACGGTGGCGCTGCGCTATTTCAACGTGTTCGGGCCGCACCAGGATCCCCACTCGCCGTATTCCGCCGTTTTGGCCAAATTCATCACGCTGATGCTGGCGGGCAAAACGCCGACCATTGACGGCGACGGCGAACAGTCGCGGGACTTTACCTACATTGACAACGTGGTCCACGCCAACCTGCTGGCCGCGGCCGCGCCGGAGGCGGAGGTCGCCGGTCGCATGTTCAATGCCGCCACCGGGGTGCGGGTCACGCTGAATCAGGTGGTCGCCCAGCTGCGGGACCTGACCGGCTATCGCGGCGAGGTCAAGAACGGCCCGCCCCGGACGGGCGACGTCAAACACTCGCTGGCGGACATTTCCTTGGCGCGCCGGCACCTCGGCTATGCGCCGCAGGTGGATTTCGCCACTGGGCTGGAACGGACGGTGGCCTGGTATCGGCAATCGCTCGCCGCCGTCGGCTAAATCGGCTCCGCGATTAGGCGTGCGCGCCGGGGGCCCGGCGCGCATGCGCCACGGCGGCGGCTCGGCGGCCGCACGAACGCCGGTCGCGGGCCCGCGCGACGGGGTGCTCCTCGCTGGCCGCCGCGGCTGAGCGCAGACGGCTGGCGACGGCGGCCGGCGGCATTCCCGCCCGCGCCAACTCCAGTGACCGGCGGCCCATCCGCGAAGGCTCGGCGAAAAACCTGCGCGCCGGCGCCGATGCGGTCATCGCCGACCGCGTGGCGGAGCGTGTTCTCAAAGCGCAAATACGCGCGCATGAATGCGGCTCTCGTCCGCTCTTCCCGCTGCTCCTCGGTCCGCGCCGGCCGTTGGACGCGGCGGCGGGCCGCATTCCGGCTGGCGCTCTCATAGCGCCGGGCCAGTTTCACCACATGTTGGAACGACGGGCGCAGCAATCTTTCGAGCTCGGTCGGCACGCCATGGGCGGCGTCACTCCTGCTGGGGCCGCGGGCGTGGGCGAGTTCCTGCGCGTAATCCTCGGCGCGTTTCCAGGGATCCAGTAAGCTTCCAAAGCCAGCCACGGGCACCTCACGGAGCAGGATTCGGCTCCAAATTAGCAAAGCCCGCAATCCGCGCCTATCCACGAGAACTCGTGCGTCCAACTACGGGCATCGCTGCGCATGGGGGCACCAGCCCGGGCGATGGGGCGGAAGCCGATGGCCGCGCCGGTGGCAGCCGCAGCTGGGCGGCGAACGCCGGCAGCAATTGCTTGGCGCGGGCCCGGCGCGGCTGCCCACCCCAACGCGCACCGCTGCGCGCTGGGAACCCCGGCTTTTGGGGGTGCGCCGCTTCGCTTGCTTGGGGCGGGGCGCGACGCGGGAAATACTCCGCCGGCGCGCAGTGCGGCGGGAAGGCGTGCCCGGGCCTAGGCTTGTTCCGGCAGGCCGTGGCGGCGGAGCAGGGACGGCAGGTTTTGGGAAAACGCCGAACG
>JAKAUF010000365.1:0-584 GCA_021827785.1 Acidobacteriota bacterium
AGCATCTGAAGCGCGGCCTCGCGAGCCGCTTGCCGATGGGCAAACGCGCCGGCCGGCAACGCGCCGTCCGCGGTCACGACTCGGTCCCGCCGCCTGGGCCCAGCAGCCACAGCGTGGTGGTGATCGTCGCCGTGGACTTCAACATGCCGGCGACACTGCAATATTTCTCTTGCGACAGCCGGATCGCGTCCTCAGCCGCCTTCCGTTCCACCGCCCCGGCGATCTCATATTCCAACGCCACGCGCGTGAATACCGTCGGCGGCCGGGCAGACCGTTCCGCTTTCGCGCGCACCGTCAGCGCCACCGCCGGTTGCCGCTTCTTGCGCAGGATGTCCACCACGTCGGTGGCCGTGCAGGCGCAAAGCGCCATCAGCACCATTTCCATGGGACCGGGCGCGGAGTTGCTCGCGCGATTCGCATCGAAGACCACGGCGTGCCCGCTGCCGCTGGAGCCCAGAAACCGCTCACCATCGGCCCATTGCACCGCCGCCGTTACCTCTGCCATATTTCCATTGTGGCATGCCGCCCGCGCTCCCCGGCCGCCGGCTCCGCCCCCAGGCTATTCTGAGATTTGCATCTCTTGC
>JAKAUF010000365.1:594-31007 GCA_021827785.1 Acidobacteriota bacterium
GCATCGAGGGCTTTTTCCTGCGCCTTGGCCCCCTCGGGTTGTTCCTCATGGCCATCGAGGATTCCGCCGCGGTGGCGCTGCTGCCCGAGCTGCTGATGATCGAGTTGACGATCCACAATCCCAGCGGCTTGTTTTGGTATGTCAGCATCACCGTCGCCGGCGCCATCCTGGGCAGCTTGATTCCCTTCCTCATCGCCCGCAAATTGGGGCGGGAATGGGTGCAAAGGAAAATGCCCCCGCGCCAGTTCACGCGCATTCACGCGTGGTTTGAGCACAACGAGATGATGGCCGTTACCGTCCCCTCCATCCTGCCCCCGCCGGTGCCGTTTAAGCTGTTCGTTTTGGTCGCCGGCTTGTTTGAAATGACCTGGCTGCACTTCGTCGCCGCCATGGCCGTGGGACGGTACATCCGCTACTTGCTGGAAGCTTGGCTCGGGCTGATCTTCGGCCCGGAGGTCCTGCGCTACGGGCTCCATCACCCCTTATTCCTGCTTCTGGCCGCCATCCTTTTGGCCCTGGGCGCCTATTTCTATGGCCGGCGCAAAGCTCGCCGCCTGGCGGAGCCTGGCGGGCGGACCATGGCGGATACCAGTTCCACTTCAGGCCGGCGCTAGGCCGCGTCCCGCCCCCGCAAAACCGCGCCGGCCGCGCCCTGTTCCCGATTGAGCCTGCTCGGCTTCGCGCCTACGCTAGCTCCATGCCCGGCGCGGAATTGGATGTCTTGCTCATTGAGGATTCCGAGGATGATGCCCTGCTGGTCGTACGCGAGTTGCGGCGCGCGGGCTTCGCACCCCGCCCTCGCCGCGTGGACACCGAAGCCGGCTTGGCTGCCGCCTTGTCGGCGCAGCCTTGGCAGGTCGTGATCGCCGACTATCGCATGCCCGCGCTCGGTTTCGACACCGCCTTGCGTCTGGTGCGGGAACGCGACCCCGAAGTGCCCTTCATCATCGTCTCCGGCGCGCTCGGCGAGGAGCAGGCCGTCATCGCCATGCGTTCCGGAGCCCAGGATTACGTGCTCAAGGATAATTTGGTCCGGCTGGGTCCCGCGGTGGAACGCGAACTGCGCGAGGCGGCTGCCCGCCGCCAGCACCGCGCCGCCGCCGAAAGCGCGGACAAAGAGCGTCGCAGCCTGGAAGAGCAGCTGCGGCAAGCGCAGAAAATGGAGGCTCTCGGCCGCCTCGCCGGCGGCGTCGCTCATGATTTCAACAACCTCCTCATGGTGATCTCCGGCCAGCTCGCCATCCTCCGCGCCCGCCCGGCTACGCGCAACGACGCCGAAAGCGTGGCGCGCCTCGATGAGGTGGCTTCCTCGGTGGACCGCGCGGCCGCGCTGACGCGCCAACTGCTGGCCTTCAGCCGCCGCCAGGTGGCTCGCCTCCAACCCCTGGATCTCGACCAAACCGTGGCCAATTTGGAGCACTTGTTGCAACGCCTCATCGGCGCCGGTGTCGAACTCACCTGCGACCTCAACGCTCCAGGCGCCGCAATCCTCGCCGATCCCCATCAGATCGAGCAGATCCTGATGAACCTGGCGGTCAATGCCCGGGATGCAATGCCGCAAGGCGGCCAGTTGGTGCTGCGCACCGAGCGGGTGCACCGCGGCCCCGCCACCGCGGGCGGTTTCGCCCCCGGGGAATATGTCCGCGTGCAAGTGAGCGATACCGGTCAGGGCATGGACGCCGCCACCCTCAACCGCGTGTTTGAGCCGTTTTTCACCACCAAGCCGGACGGCACCGGCCTGGGACTCTCCACCGTCTATGGCATCGTGCGCCAGTTGCACGGTGAAATTGAGGTCGCCAGCCATCCCGGCCAGGGCAGCACCTTCACCCTCGATCTACCCTGCTGCCAAGCCCACGCGGCCCACCCCGCGCCGCCGCCGCCGCCTCGCGCCCGCGCCGGATCGGAAACCGTGCTGCTGTTGGAGGATGACGACCGCGTGCGCAAGCTCGTCGCCGAAATGCTGCGGGCCCGCGGCTATGCGGTCCTGCCCGCGGCCGGCGCCGGCGCCGCACTGGAGCTGGCGCGGCGCCATCCCGGCCCTATTCACCTGCTGCTGGCCGACGTCATCCTCCCGCGCGTCAGTGGCCAACGCGCCGCCAAGGAGTTGCGCGCATTGCGGCCGGAGATGCGTTTGGTCTACATGTCCGGCCAGGACGATACCGCCTTGCAGGAGCGTCCGCCGGAGGCCGCCGCGTTTCTGCAAAAGCCGTTCACCGCCGAGGTGCTGGCCGCTACGCTGGACGCGGTCCTCGCCGCCTAAGGCGCTCGCGCCGCCCGCGCCGCCGAGCCTTTGCCCCCATTCCGCCGGCCGCCTCCTTTCCCGCCATCGGCCGCCCCACCGCACGTACCGGGTCCCGCCGGCGCGGGGGTAAACTCTATTCAGTGCAGTACGTTATCTCTCGTTCGGAGGCTAGCTGCCCGCGCCTGCCCGGCGCCCCGGCGCCATCGCCGGCGAAACCGCGCGCCGTCGCGGTACGTCGCAATGGACATGGAAGTCCCGTGGCCGCCCGCCGGCGCAGCTGCTTGCGCTTTGCCCGCCATGCCTAAGGCGGTGCGCCTCGCCCCAGGGGCAGCCGCGGCTCCCGCGCGCGGGCTGGAACTCACCACCGAGACCGCCGCCCAGTTTGCGCTCATGCGCCGCTGCCAAGCCGATGAGCCGGGCGCCTTCGAGGAGTTGGTGCATCAGTTTTCGCCCCGGGTGAATTCCGCGATTCGCGGCATCCTGCGCAACTCC
This sequence comes from Acidobacteriota bacterium, assembly GCA_021827785.1. Lineage (GTDB taxonomy): Bacteria > Acidobacteriota > Terriglobia > Terriglobales > SCQP01 > JAKAUF01. The sequence goes on from JAKAUF010000365.1 coordinate 3,329, forward strand.
AACGACGCCGAGGATGTCGCCCAACAGGTCTTCGCCAAGGTCTATTTTTCCCGCCGCCGCTTCGATTTCCGCTCCGCCGTCGCCACCTGGATTTACAAAATCGCGGTCAACGAATGCTACGACCACCTCCGCAAGCAGCGGGTACGCCGCGCCGTGCTGCTTGCTGATCTCTCCGAGCAGGAGGCCGCGCGCATCGCCAACCTGGATCCGGCCGCCGCTCCGGTTCCCGCCTTTGGCGCCAGCGCTCCAATCGGCGTGGCGCGCCAGGTGGAAACCCGCGAGATTGCCGCCAAGCTGTTGGCGGCCCTGCCTCCGGAAGACCGGATTCTATTGGTGATGAAGGAAGTCGAGGGCCACTCGATCCAGGAATTAGCCGAGATCCTGGGCCTGAATGAAAACACGGTCAAGGTCAAGCTCTTTCGCGCGCGCCAGAAGCTGCTGGCGCGCATCAAGAGGAAGTTGATATGAGTTGTGGACAATTCACTCGCAACCTTGAGTATTACTTGAATGATTACCTGGCTCGCGGCGGACCGGCGCCCGCACATGCCGCCGCCTGCCGCCACTGCGCCCGGCGCTGGCGTACCGCCCTGGCCTCCCAGGCCCTGCTGGCGAGTCTGCGCCCCAGCGAACCGCCGCCGGCGCCCGAGGACGCCTATTTCTTCTCCCGCCTGCAAACCCGCATCGCCGGCCTGCAGCGCGAACAATCCCTGCGCTGGAACCAACGCTTTGCGGCCCAACTCGGCGCCGCGCGGCGGGATCTAGCCCTGGCCGGCGCCGTGCTGGCCATTACCTTGGGATCATTTTGCTTTGGCTTGCACCGCACCGAGTCACCCGACATTTCCGAAGCCATCGCTCTGGACGTGCCCCATGTGCATATCCATCACCCCAGCCAAGACCATGGCCCCGCCGCCAGGGATGTGCTGTTGAGCCTGCTGAACCGTTGAGGTTTTTATGACCCGCGCCGTTCTCTACATTGCCATGATCTTTTTCAGTGGCGTTTTGGTCGGGGGCACCCTGATGAACCTGGCCGAACACGACTGGCTGCACGCCGAGCCGCGGCATGAATACGACATCACCGACCACGCCAAGGTCGCGGCGCTGATGCAGCAGCAATTGGCTTTGTCCCAACGGCAGCGGCAGGAGGTAGACCAAATCCTGGTGCGCACGGTGCGGCGGTATCGCGAGGTCGAGCGGACCGTGGCGCCCCGCTTTGACGCCGTGCGCGCGGAAGGACGGGCGCAGCTTCGCGCCGTGCTCAATCCCAACCAGCGTGCCACCTTCGACCACATCGTCCGCGAGGTGGATGCGCGCTATCCCATGGACGAGCGTTCGGCCAGTATTCCCACCCCCTGCCCCACGCCCATCGCCCTGCACTGACCCCACCCGCTGGCCGGCTTGGGCTCGCGGCAAGGATTTTCGGCTGGAATCTTCTAGGGGTGAACTCGATTGCGCGTTTTCACACCCGATGCGGCGTCCCCAGCCCCACTCCGCCGCTGCCCCTGCCCCATGGCTCTTGCCGGCTCCCTAGCTTTCCGGCCCTACACCCGATTTTCGCCGCAGCAGCATCCCCAGCATGCCCCGCGCGGCCACCACGCCTAACGTGACGGAAAGCCCCAAGCCCCCCACTAAGATCAACATGTTCACCCGTTCTGCCCTCCGCAGCTAAACATTGAATATATCGGCCAAAAGCCATTTGCCCTTGAGCCAATTTCGTTAGCCTGATGCCGATTTGGGTACGTTCGCGCCGGCGCGCCGGCGCCCTGCGGCAATCCCGCGCACAGGGAACGCTCAGGCGCCGGCATCGCCGTCCGCCCACGCCGCGCGCGCCGGCGCATGCCGGGGCGGGGAGCCCAGACGCGGCGCGGTAACCCCTGCGCATCCAGACCTGGGCGCCCACGCCGGCCGGCGCCGTTTGGCCCTCCAGCGCGCGACCGCTGGCAATCCCTTCTTGGGTGCAGGGCGATAGGCGGCCGTCGCGGTCCGCCCATCGCTCGCCGATCGCACTCGAGAGCGCCCCGCGATGACGCCGGCGGGAGATTCCTCCGGTGCAGCGCCGAGGACCGCTTCCCCCGACTAGGCGAGGTCGAAACGATCCGCGTTCATCACCTTGTTCCAGGCCGCAACGAAGTCGTGCACGAACTTCTCCCGCGCATCGTCCTGTCCGTAGACCTCCGCGATGGCGCGGAGCTGCGCGTTCGAGCCGAACACCAAATCCACGCGGGTGGCGGTCCACTTGACCTTCCCGGTCTTGCGGTCGCGGACTTCGAACAATTCCTTGGCGTCAGAGGCCGGCTTCCACTCATTGCCCATGTCGAGCAGGTTGACGAAGAAGTCGTTGCTCAGCGCCCCGGGCCGCTGCGTGAAGACGCCGTGCTGCGAGCCGCCGTGGTTGGCCCCCAGAACGCGCAGTCCCCCGACCAGCACGGTCATCTCCGGCGCGGTGAGCGTCAGCAGCTGCGCCTTGTCCACCAAAAAGGCTTCCGCGCTAATCTCCTTGAACTTGCCGCTGCGGTAGTTGCGGAACCCATCCGCTAGCGGCTCCAGGGCGGCAAAAGAGGCCGCATCGGTCTGCTCCTGCGTGGCATCCGTGCGCCCCGGGGTGAAGGGCACCGCGATGCCGACGCCGGCGTTCTTGGCCGCTTGCTCGACCGCAGCGCAGCCCGCCAGCACGATCAGGTCGGCCAGCGACACTTGTTTGCCTCCGCCGGGGCCGGCGTTAAAGTCCTTTTGGATGATTTCGAGCGTTTTGACCACCTTCGCCAGTTGGGCGGGCTGGTTGACCTCCCAATCCTTCTGCGGGGCGAGGCGGATGCGCGCGCCGTTGGCGCCTCCCCGCTTGTCGGAGCCGCGGAATGTGGAGGCAGAAGCCCAAGCGGTCGAGACCAGTTCGGAGATAGACAGCCCCGAGGCGAGGATTTTGCCCTTGAGCGCCGCGATGTCCTTCGCCTCGACCGGGGCGTATCCGGCCGGGGGAATGGGATCCTGCCAGATGAGATCCTCGGCCGGAACCTCGGGGCCCAGGTAGCGCGCCTTCGGTCCCATGTCGCGATGGGTGAGCTTGAACCACGCGCGGGCGAAGGCGTCGGCGAACTCCTCCGGGTGCGAGTGGAAGTGGCGCGCTATCTTTTCGTACGCGGGGTCATACCGCATCGCCATGTCGGCGTCGGTCATCATGATCGGCACTCGCCGCGAGGAGTCATCCGCGGCGGGCGCCATGTTGCCCTCGGTGTTGCGTTTCGGCGTCCATTGGTTCGCGCCGGCGGGGCTCTTGGTCTGCTCCCACTCATTGCCGAACAGCACCTCGAAGTAGCTCATGTCCCATTTCGTCGGCGTGGGCGTCCATGAGCCTTCCAGTCCGCTGCCGATCGCATCACCGCCCTTGCCGCTGCGGTACGCGCTCTTCCAGCCCAGGCCCTGCTCCTCGATCCCGGCGGCTTCGGGCGCGGGCCCGACCAGCGCCGCGCTGCCGGCGCCGTGCGCTTTGCCGAACGTATGGCCGCCGGCGGTGAGCGCCACGGTTTCATAGTCGTTCATCGCCATGCGCGCGAACGTTTCCCGTACTTCCCGGCCGGACTGGACCGGATCCTGCTTGCCGCCGGGCCCTTCCGGATTCACGTAAATCAGCCCCATCTGCACCGCCGCGAGGGGGTTCTCCAGGTTGCGGTGACTGTCGCGCTGATCGTCCAGCCATGCCTTTTCCGAACCCCAATACACCGACTCGTCGGGTTCGTAGACGTCGGCGCGCCCCCCGCCGAAGCCGAAGGTCTTGAAGCCCATGGACTCCAGCGCGCAGTTGCCGGCCAAGACCATCAAGTCCGCCCAGGAGATCCGGTTGCCGTATTTTCGCTTGATCGGCCACAGCAGCCGGCGCGCCCTGTCCAGCAAGACGTTGTCCGGCCAGCTATTCAGCGGCGCGAAGCGCTGCTGGCCCAGGCCGGCGCCGCCGCGGCCGTCCCCGGTGCGGTAGGTGCCGGCCGCATGCCACGCCATGCGGATGAACAGCGGCCCGTAATGACCATAGTCCGCGGGCCACCAGTCCTGCGAGTCGGTCATCAGCGCATACAAGTCCTGCTTCACCGCCCCGAGGTCCAGCTTCTTGAACTCCTCGGCGTAGTTGAACGACGCACCCATCGGGTTCGTTGCCGGGGCGTACTGGTGCAGAATCCTGAGATTCAATTGATTCGGCCACCACTCCCGGTTCGACATTCCGCTTCCGGCGTGGCCCGCGACGGGGCACTTCCTCTCGCTCATCGTCATCACTCCTTCGTGTTTCGCGTCACTGCAAAACGCCCGCGGGCTCTCGCCTCGCTGCTTGCGCCGCGCGCCTGCCGGCCCGTGCCAAGCACCCACGAAGCACCTTCAGGCGGCCGAACGGCCGGCGCATAGGGTGATTCTAATCCGCGGTAAGCGTTTGTCAAATTGATGGCAACAATTACTTTGATTGATGTTAGCTATGACCTTGCCGAGCAACCGCCCGCACGGACGCCGGAAGGGCGTGGCGGATGACGCCGGCAAGGCATTCGATGTCGGCGGTTTTGGGATAGGCCCGGCGCCAAATCAGGCCGATGCGCCGACAGGCCCGCCCGGCGAGGGGCCGGATCTCCAGGTGATGGTCCCGCCGGCCCGCGAGCGCCATCGCCGGCAGCAGCGTGCAGCCCATCCCGGCGGCCACCATATGGCGAATGGTCTCCAGGCTCGAGGCGCGGAAGTCCGTGCCTGGTTCCCTGCCCGGCACGTCGTCGAAGCCGCAGGCGGCAAGCGCCTGGTCACGCAGGCAATGGCCGTCCGTCAGCAGGAGCAGGTGCGCCTTGCGCAGGTCGGAGGTCCTGACCGCCTTGGCTTTGGCCAACGGGTGGCCGGCCGGGGCGGCGAAAAAGAACGGTTCGTCGAACAGCGGCAGGGTCTCCAGACCCTCTGCCGCGAGCGGGAGGGCAACCAGCGCGGCATCAATCCGATGCGCCCCGAGCCGACCGAGGAGATGGTCGGTCACGTCCTCGTGAACGATCAGCCGGAGCTCAGGATAGGCGTCCCGAGCGGCCGGCAGCAGCCACGGCAGCAGGTAGGGACTGAGTGTGGGGATGATGCCCAGATTGAGCGGGCCACTCAGCGGTCCGGATTTCCGGCGCGCGAGTTCGACGATGGCGTCGGATTCCGCCACCACCCGGCGCGCCATCGCGACGATCTGTTCGCCGAGCGGCGTGATGTGGACCGCCTTGTTCGTGCGCTCGAACAGCGTGGCGCCCAAATACCGCTCCAACTTCCGGACCTGCGTGCTCAAGGTCGGCTGGCTGACATGGCACATCTCGGCCGCGCGGCCAAAATGGCCATGCTCGGCAAGGGCGATTAGATAGCGAAGCTCGCGAAGCGTCATCCATACAATAGTCAACCTCAATCGTTCCCCTTGAGCAACGGGGCGTTCCCCAATAGCGGCCTTTTGGTAAAGGCCGAAGGGGACCAGAGAACAGTCTCGATAGTCCCCGGCGCCGCGGCATATCCCCCAGCGGGCGGTCGCGCAACCCGCGGCGTCGGCCCCGCCGAACCGCTCCGCTGCCCGCCCTGCCGCCGCGGCTGCTCCCGCGCAGGTGTTCTCCGGCATGCGACGGCGCGTCATTGCTTGGCGCGGGCCCCAGCGCGGCTGCCCACCCCAACGCGCGCCGCTGCGCGTTGGGGACCCCGGGTTCGCCGCGCGTCCCGCTTACGCGCCGGCTGGGCCGGGGACCCCAGCCCGCCCCAGCCCAGCCGACGCGTCGCTCCACCCCAACGCGCGCCGCTGCGCGCTGGGGACCCCGGCTTTGGGGGCCGCGCCGCGTCGCTGCAGGGCGGGCCGCAACGATTGCCAGCGCGCCTGCGGCGCCGGGGAATTTCGCGGCCTTTCCGCGCCCGCTTTGCTCCCCGAGCAAAAGGCGCGGCCCCCGCGAAGGGCAGGGCGGTGGCGCTGCGCGGGGCCCGCGCCCATCATTCAGTGTCCCGCGGCTTGGAACCGCGTCCAGGGCTCGCTGGGCAGATTTTGCAGGAACGGCTTTTGCCAGTCGTACTGGGGATGCGCCCGCAGGAAGGCGCGCGCGTTGAAGCCGATGCCATCGGGATGCCCCATCGCCCCGATCAGCTCCATCTTGGCCGCCAGCCGAGAGTCGGTCACCTTGGCGGAAACGGTGCCCCCGGGATAATACGGTCCCCAGCCCCAAATCTTGACGCCCCGCGGCGCCCGGTCCACGTGGCCGCAAAGGGTGTGCTGATCGGGGTCAATCTTGTGCTCGACCACGTCGTAGTCGTCGGCTTCCATTTTTTCCGCGATGGCGATGTCAATGCGTCCCTTGTACTCCCGCTTCAACTGCTCCCAGCGCCGGTGGCGCGCGTTGGGGCTGCTGTCGGGATTGTTGGGGTTGAAGCCGGTGGTCTCGTCCCGGATGACCGCGGGGTCGCTGGGAAAATTGGCGCCCACGTACATGCCGTCGCGGGTCCGCCAAATTTCGTGGCGCCGCAGGCCGAGCTCGACGCGGGCGATCTCTCCGGTCTTGCGGTTGCCCAGCAGCCAGTCGTTGGCGTAGCCGCCGTTGTTGCCCTTCAGCATGATGGCGGTCCACTGGCGGATGTTGTGGGCGTATTGCAGCGCCTTGCGGGAACGCACGAACTCCGGGATGCCGTTGGGATTGAACCCCTTGAATTGGCTGATCGTGGTCTCCGTGACCATCAGCCCGGCGCTGTTGATGCCGAAGTCATCGTCGCTGGTGATGACGCCGGGAAAGCCATCCATCAAGATGCGCAGCCCATGATTGGGCACGATGTCGTAGATGATGTTCCAGTACTCTCCGTGGTTGTAGGCGCCCCAGTTGTTGTGTCCCATCACCACCTGGCCGCCTTGGGTATAGCTGCCGGTGGCGACGAAGGCGCTGCATTTGGCGCCCACGCGGAAATGCGGCGTCCGGTGTGGGAGGTTTCCGCCGCCGGGCGCGCCCGCCGCCGCCTTTTGCGCCGGATGGTGGGCGTCGTACCAGGGGACATAGTAATCGGGCAGTTCCTGAAAGCTGTTCAGGGCTACGACATCGGGCAAGCTGGCGTGCACGCCGCGGGCCCGCAGCCCCGCCACGATGCCTCGGAGCTCCTGGCGGTACTGCCGCTCGATGTGTGGCCAGAAGACCCGCATCGCGGCGCGCCGCAGCCAGCCCCAGCTTCGTCCCGCATCGCGCGCCATGGAGACGCGCTCGGCGGCCAGCGCTTTTTGAATCTCTCCCGCCAGCCAATAGCCGTTTTGGAAGCCCAGCTGCCGCGGCGAGCCTTGCAGGTGGACGAAGACCCAGCCGTTTTTCCGCGGCCGGCGGAAGGAATGCGCCAACAGTTTCGCCACGCTGGGCGGCGGGTTGGGCGCCGGGTTGGCGGCCGGCGGGTTGGCCGCGCCGGCCGGGATCAGGAGCAGGGGCAACAGCAAATTGAGGGCAATCCAGCGCATTCCGCTTCCTCCGGCCGGGGCGCCGCCGGTTGGGGCCACGCCACAACCGCTAACCGTATCACGCCCGCCTATACGTCCCATCTTAAAGATCCAGGCGTCACGATCTATTGACTGCGGTGGTCAACTTTTATACAGTCATCCAACCAAGGTACCGCCTTATGGCACTACGCCGCCGCTGGTTCACCGCCGCATTGTTGGCTGTGCTCATGGCTCTGCCCGCCGCCGCCCAGGGGCTGGGCTCCCTGAATGGGTCCGTCACCGATCCCTCCGGCGCGGCCGTGGCCGGCGCCACGGTACGGATTAGCTCCGCGACCGGCCTGCGCCGCCAAACCACCACCAACCGCGCGGGCGATTATGAATTCGCCCAGCTCCCGGCGGGGCCGTACCGTTTGGCGATCCACGCCCAGGGCTTTGCCGCCTTTGTGGCGCGAACCGTGCGGGTGCAGGTCAGCCTGCCGGTGACGGTCAACGCCCGCCTGGCGCTGGCGGCGCAGTCCACGACGGAGACCGTGCGCGGCAACGCCGCGCCGCTGCTGAACACCACCGACGCCTCGCTGGGCAACGTGCTCGGCCAGCGCCAAATCGCGCAGCTGCCCATTCCCGACCGCAACGTCGTCGCCCTGCTCAGCCTGCAAGCCGGCGTGGTGAACCTGGGCGAAAACATGAACACCTCCGCCACCGACACCCGCAGCGGCGCGGTGAACGGGCTGCGCAGCGACCAAAGCAACGTCACCCTGGACGGGGTCAACGTCAACGACCAAAACAACGGCTACGCCTTCTTCAGCGTGCTGAACATCCCGCCGGATTCGGTGCAGGAGTTTCGCGTCACCACCGCCAACCCCAACGCCAGCGCCGGCTACTCCGCCGGCGCGCAGGTGGCGCTGGTCACCAAGAGCGGCGGCGACCAGTTTCACGGTTCGCTCTACGAATACAACCGCAACACCGCCTTCAGCGCCAATGACACCTTCCTCAAGGCCTCGCAGCTGGAAAGCGGCGCCCCGAACAAGCCGCCGGCGCTGATCCGCAACATTTTCGGCGCCACCCTCGGCGGCCCGATCGTGCGCAATCGCCTGTTTTTCTTCGTCAACTACGAGGGCCGGCGGGACTCCCAGGGGCTGAGCGAGGACAGCGCCGTGCCCAGCGCCGCCCTGCGCCAGGGCGACATCAGCTATCTGATGGCCTCCGGCTCCAGCGCCAGCTCCTGCCCCAACGCGCAGCAGTCGGCGCAGGGCCCGGTCTGCGTGCTCGGCCCGCAGCAGCTCACGGCCATGGACCCGCTGCATATCGGCCCGGACGCGGCCGTCCTGAAGGTCTTGCAGCAGTACCCGATGCCCAACGACAACTCCATCGGCGACGGACTGAACATCCAGGGCTATCGCTTCGCGCCCACCGTGCACCGCACCTTCAACACCTACATCTCCCGCCTGGATTGGCACATCACGCCCAGCGGCTCGGAGAGCCTGTTCTGGCGCGGCCAGCTCGACAACGATAAGTCCCCTGGCGCGCCCAATTTTCCCGGTGGCCCGGCGGCGACCACGGAACTGGACAACAGCAAAGGTTCCATCCTGGGCCTGACCTCGGTGCTGTCGCCCACCATGGTCAACAACGTGCGCTGGGGCTACATCCGCCAAGGGGTGGATGACGCCGGCGCTTCGACTTCCCCCGCCGTGTACCTGAACGGCCTGACCGACCTGATTCCCTTCACCCGCTCGACCAGCTACATCGTTCCCGTCAACAACCTGATTGACAACTATTCCTGGACTTGGGGCAGCCATCTGTTCCAGTTCGGCGCCAACATGGACTTCGTCCGCGACAATCGCGTCAGCTACGCGCAGTCCTTCAATGACGCCCAGACCAACGTGGTCTACTTGGATACGGCGGGCATCGCCGGCACCTCCAATCCCATGGCGCCGGAGAACAATGGCTATCCTGCCGTGGCCAGCAGCTTCCGCTCGGCGTATGACAGCCCGCTGGCCATCGTGATGGGCTTTTTGCCCGAAGGCGACGGCATCTACAACTTCACCCGCAGCGGCGCCGCCCTGCCCCAGGGCGCTCCGTTGCGGCGCGATTACGCCATCAACGACTATGAGCTGTACGGCCAGGATCAATGGCGGCTGGCGCGTTCCCTGACCCTGACCTACGGCCTGCGCTGGGATTACCAGCAGCCGCCGTTTGAAGAGAACGGCTATCAGGTCGCGCCCTGCATCTCCGGCGCCGCGGGCTGCCAAAACGCCGGGCAGTGGTTCAATCAGCGCGCCGCCCTCGCCGCCCAAGGCAAGCCGGATTCGCAGGCCGGCTTGCTGACGTTTTATCTCGGCGGGCCGCGCAACCAGGGGCCGGGTTTTTGGAACTCCGACTTCAAGGACTTCTCGCCGCGCATCGCCGTCGCTTGGTCGCCGGACTTCGGCGGTGGCTGGCTGGGCGCGCTGCTCGGCCACAAGCATCAAGTCTCCATCCGCGCCGGCTACAGCATCATGTACTCCCATTTCGGCATGGGCATCGTGAATAGCTTCGACCAGCACGGGTCCTTCGGCCTCTCCAGCGCCATCGGCAATTTCGCCGGCTCGGTCAACGATTCCAACGTGCCGCGCTTTACCTGCCTGACCTGCCTGCCCCAACCCTGCCCCTCGCTCAACGATTCCGGCTGCATCTTCGGCCCCGCCCCCACCGGCGGCTTTCCGGTGACGCCCAGCAATTCGTTGTTCGCCATCAATTGGGGCCTGGACGCGAACATCAAGACGCCGTACGCGCACGTGTTCAACGTCTCCTATGAACGGCAGCTGGGCCGCGGCTCCTCGCTGCAACTCGCCTATGTGGGCACCATCGGCCGCCGCCTGCCGATGCAGATGGATTTGGCGATGCCCACGGATTTGGTGGATCCGAAGAGCAAGATGGACTATTTCACCGCCGCGCGGGAACTGTCGCAAATGGCCGCCAAGGGCGTCAACATCAACAACGTCAAGCCCATCGCCTATTGGCAGGACTTGTTCCCGGCGCTGGCCGGCATGGATCCGTCCGCGTACTGTCCTACTTCCCAGTGCGGCACGGTCAACGGCGCCGCCACGGCCACGCAGATGGCCTACGCGGTATTCGCCAGCAACCTGCACAACGAGACCTACGCCCTGTACGAACTGGACACGCCGAACGCGATCAACGGCGCCGGGCTGCCGAACAGCATCTATGGCCCCTACGCCTACTACGCCAACCAATTTTCCTCGCTCTATAGCTGGAACAACATCGGCACCTCGGACTACAACGCCCTCCAGGTGACCTACAACGTGCACCTCGCTCCGACATTGCTCAGTCAGGTGAATTTCACCTGGTCCAAGTCGCTGGATGAGGCCAGCGCCGCCGGGCGCGAGGGCCCCTATGAAGGCACCGGAGGCACCGGCAATGACTTGAACGGCGGCGGTATCGTCATCAATAGTTACCAGCCGCTGGCGCTGCGCGGTCTTTCCTCCTTCAATTCCTTCGACCAGTTGAACGCGAACGAGGTTTGGGCGCTGCCGATCGGGCGCGGCCAATGGCTCGCCTCGGGCGCGGGCGGCTGGGTGAACGACGTGATCGGCGGCTGGCACCTCTCCGGCTTGTTCACCTGGACCAGCGGCTTTCCCATCAGCGTGGATAACGGCTTCGCATGGGCCACCAACTGGAACATCGAGGGCCTGGCCGAACTGAGCGGCCCGCTGCCGCAGATGCAGACCACCGACAACGTGATCGGCCCCAACGGCCAAGGCCAGGGCCCAAACATGTTCCCCAACCCTATCGCCGCCCAATCCGCCTTTCGCCAGGACTGGCCCGGAGAGTCCGGCATTCGCAACAACATCATCGGCGACGGCGTCTTCGACATGGACAGCAATCTCAGCAAGATCATCCCCTTCGGCGAGGGCAAGGACGTCGAGTTCGACTGGCAAACGTTCAACCTGACCAACACCGTCCGCTACGACGTGCGCACGGCGCAGCCGGTGCTGGGCGCCGGGCTGAACTTCGGCAAGTACAACTCCACCATCAGCGTTCCGCGGTTCATGCAGTTTTCGCTGCGCTTCACTTTCTAAGCGGCGGATCGGCCTCGGCCGCTGCCGCGGGCCGCCGCGCGGCCGGTCCGGCCGCGTAATCGCGAGGTGCGCCGCGGGCGGGCCCGCGCCCGCGCCCGGCGAGCCGCCGCCGGTTCCGACGGTGGACCAGGGGCCGCGGGGCTGCCGGGATGGCGGGGCCGTGCGATCGGCTATATTGGAACGTCGCGGCAAAACGGAGATTCCAGTGACCCAACCCACCCCGATCACTATCGCCTATGGCGACGGCATTGGCCCGGAAATCATGGACGCCACGCTGCGCGTGCTGACCGCGGCCGGCGCCCAGCTCAAGACCGAAACCATCGAAATCGGCCAGCGCGTGTATGAGCGCGGCGTCAAGGGCGGCATCGAGGATTCCGCCTGGGAATCCCTGCGCCGCACCAAGGTGTTTCTGAAGGCGCCGATCACCACGCCGCAAGGCGGCGGCTTCAAGAGCCTGAACGTCACCGTCCGTACCGCCCTCGGGCTCTACGCCAACGTCCGGCCCTGCGTGGCCTATCCGCCCTTCGTCGCCACCAAGCATCCGGAAATGGACGTGGTCATCGTCCGCGAGAACGAGGAAGACACCTACACCGGCATCGAATACCAGCACACCGCGCAGGTGACCGAGTGCCTGAAGCTGATCAGCCGCCCGGGCTCGGAAAAGATTGTCCGCTACGCCTTCGAGTATGCCCGCGCCAACGGCCGCCGCAAGGTGACCTGCTTCACCAAGGACAACATCATGAAGATGACCGATGGCCTGTTCCATCGCGTCTTCGAGGAAATCGGCGGCGAGTATCCGGACATCGAGAAGGAACATTGGATCGTGGACATCGGGGCGGCGAAACTGGCCGACAAGCCGGAGGTGTTCGACGTCGTGGTCCTGCCGAATCTCTACGGCGATATCCTCTCCGACGTGGCCGCGCAGATCGCCGGCTCGGTGGGGCTGGCCGGCAGCGGCAATATCGGCGACCAGGCCGCCATGTTCGAGGCCATTCACGGCTCGGCGCCGCGCCGCGCCGGGCAGAACCTGGCCAATCCCAGCGGCCTGTTGCTGGGCGGCGTCATGATGCTGGCGCATATCGGCCAAACCGAGGCGGCGTCCCGCGCGCACAACGCTTTTCTGCGCACGCTGGAAGACGGCATCCACACCTACGACATTTTTCAGGACGGCATCTCCAAGCAGCGCGTCGGCACCAAGGAATTCGCCGACGCCATCATCGCCCGCGTGGGCCAGAAGCCGGACCGGCTGAAGGCGCCGCAGTACCGCGCCAATCCCCGGCGCGAACAGGCCGCCGCTCCGCCGGCGGCGCCGCACAAGGCCCTGGCCGGCGTGGACGTGTATCTGGATTGGTCCGCCGGCTCGGCCGAGCAGTTGGCCAAGAAGCTCCAGCCATTGGCGAACGACGGGCTCAAGTTCACGCTGCTGACCAACCGCGGCGCCAAGGTATGGCCCAACGGCCAGCCGGAAACGTTCTGCATTGACCATTGGCGCGCCCGCTTCCTGGCCCCCGAGGGCAAAGCCGCCACGCCGGCGCAGATCGTCGCCTTGCTGGAGCGCGTCAACGCCGCGGGCTTGGAGTTCGTCCAGACCGCGAACCTGTATCACTTCAACGGCGAGTCCGGCTACTCCGGCGTCGGCGGCGCTTAACGCGCCGCAACGCCGGACGCGCCAGCGGCACGCCGCGACTACGGCGGGCTGGGGGCGCGCCGCCGGGAGATCCGGGCCGCACCCGGCAGCAGCGCCGGACTAGCGCGCCAGCCCCAGCAGGGCGGATTGCAGTTCGCGGCTCTGCTGGCCGGGCGCGGTTTGGTTAAGCGCGGCGACGATCTTTTGCTGCCGCCGCGCGGCGGCGATCCGGCCTTGGCGCAGATAGATACGGCTCAGCGCCTGGTGCGGCGCCGTCCAATCGGGCTCCGCGCGCGCCGCGCGCTGGTAGTCCTGCTCGCCGGCCGCCGTTTGCCCCCGCGCCTCCGCCAACCGTCCGGCCAGCATCCAGGCGGGCGCATACTCGGGCGCCAGCGCCGCCGCCCGGCGGGCGTGGCGCAAGGCCAGCGCCGCGCGGCCTTCTTGTTCCTCCAGCCGCGCCCGGTAATACCACGCCTCGGCTCGCATCGCCGCGGGCGCTCCGGTTCCCTGTCGCGTCAGCGCAACGAGCAACGGCGCGGCCAGCCTCCCTTGGTCGGTGGTCATATACGATATCGCCAACAGCAGTTGCGCCTGCCGCCGCAGCCCGGGGGTTCCGGGGTGGGCGATCACCCGCCGCAGTTGCGCCTGCGCCTCGGCGCGGCGGCCGGAAAGTTGCAGCAAAATCGCCCGTGTCAGCGCCAGCCGCGCCAAGGGTCCGCATTGTTGCCGGCCCACCGCCAGCACCTTGAGCGCGTCCTGCCATTGCCCCAATCCGCCCAAGAAGACCGCGTCTTCGCGGTACCACTCGACCGCCTTGGGCTGCATGGCCAGCGCCACGCGAAACGCCGCTTGCGCCGCGGCGGCCTGGCCCAGGGCGGCATGCGCCAGCGCGGCGGTTTCCTCCGCCGCGCCTTGCGGCTGCGCGGCCACCGGCACCGCGTCGGCGATCCGCAGCGCCGCGTGGTAGTGATGCGCCTGCAACTCCAGCCGAGCCAGACCCACGGCCGCGGCCGCGCTTCCCGCCGCCTCCGGCCGGCGCATCGCGGCGCGGTAGAAGCGCCGCGCCAGCGGCGGCTCGCCGACCTGCGCCAGCCACGCCGCCGTACGCAGGGCGTCGGCATAACTCGGGCCGGCGGCCAGCGCCTGCTGCAAATCCCGCCGCGCCTGGGCCCGCGGCCGCGCCGCCCATTCCGCCCGCGCCAGCCGGCACAGCACCCGCGGGTCGCCGGGGTCGCGGCGGTTCAGCCGCCGCAGCAGGGCCAGATAGTCCCGCCGCCGCTGGGCCGGCGTACGGCCCACCTCCGCCCGCGCCCAGGCCAGCAACGTCGGCGCATGCGCGTCCCGTTGCGGCGCCGTCCGCCGGGCGGCACGCAGCCGCCGGAAGCGCCGTTCCGCCGCCCGCGCCGCCGCCGTGTCATGCAAGCGCAACTGCGTTTGGGCAAGCTGGTAGGCAACCGAGGCGGAGCGCGGCGCCAGGGTTTGCGCGCGCAGCAACAGGGGCAGCGCCAGCTCCGCATGTCCGCGCCGCCGCTCCCATTCCGCCAGTTCCGCCAGCGCCTTCGGATCGTTGGGGTTGGCCGCTAGCGCGGAGCGCAGCGAGGCCCGCGCCGCGGCCCAATGGGCGCTTTGCAATTCCCATTTGGCGCGCATCGTCCAGGCCGCCCCAAAGCGCGGCGCCAGCCGCAGCGAGCGCGCCAGCGCGGCGCGCGCGCCGGCCAGATCGCCGTTGCCCTGGAGCATCAAGGCGTACAGATACTGGCCGACGGCATCGTTGGGTTGGGCGGCCAAGTAGCGTCGCATCGCCGCCAGCGCACGCCGCTCCTGATGGGCCATCTGCGCCGCGATCGCCAGCTCCCGCCAGGCGCTCACATCCCGCGGCGCCAGGCGCAGGTATCGCCGCCATTGCCGGGTAGCGTCGGCCCAAAAGCCCTGCCGTCCCGCCAGCACCGCCAGCGCCGCGCGCGGCTGCGGCTGCCGCGGGGCAAGCCGGGCGGCGGTCATCAGCCGCAGCGCCGCCTGCACCGGCTGCTGCCGCCGCGCCGCCAGCCGGCCCAGGTAATACTCCGGCAGCCACCAATGCGGATAGCGCCGGCGCAGGGCTTCGAAGGCCGCGGCCGCCCCGGGGCGCTGGGCGGCGAACAGCCGCGCCGCCTGGCGGGCATCAGCCGCGCGCGGCGCCCCGGCGCCGCCCGCGCCCGGCGCTTGCAGCCCAAAAAGCGGCGGAGCGGACCACGGAAGCAGCGCCGCAAACACTATTGCCGTCACCCATCTGCCGGTGTTTTGGCGCCGCAAAATACGCCTCCCTTCCGATTTCCAATAATCATATATTAAATGCATTGACGGGTGGGTGATTGATATGACAATGTAGCAGCGACTCATCACTTTCGATTAGGAGCTGCCCGTGCCGCGGACTCACCTCGCTCGCCGTATGTCCCGCCTCTGCGCGATTCTCGCCCTTCCCGCGCTGTTCGCCGCCCTGGCGTTCGCCCAAGGCGGCCTGGGCGCGGTCAGCGGCCTGGTCACCGACACCTCCGGCGCGCCCGTGCCCGCCGCCAGCGTCACGCTGACCAATCCCGCCACCGGCCAGGTGCTGCATTCGCAAACCAGCTCCGCCGGCCTGTATGCGTTCCAGGCGCTGAATCCGGGCATCTACGTCGTCCGGGTCGCCCACAAGGGCTTCACCACGGTGCAACAGGCGGCCGTGACCGTGGCCGTGGATCACAGCACGGCGGTGAACATCACGCTGCATCCCGGCGCGGTGCATCAGGTGGTCGAGGTTAGCGCCGCTCCCGGCTTGGCCGCGACCGCCAACACCACCGTCGGCCAGCTGATCGGCGCCGCCATCCTGAACCGCGTGCCCCTGGTCACGCGTGACGTTTACCAATTGGCGCAGCTCACTCCCGGCATCACCCCGGTAGATGGCGTTTCCAACAACACCGACTTCAACGCCCGCCCCGGCGCCGAAGTTTCCGGCTACACCATCAACGGCGCCCTGCAGGGTTCGCTCTATTACTCGCTGGACGGCAGCCCGATCGGCATCGGCGAAAACAACCTGGGCGCGCTGATTCCCGCCTTCCAGCCGCCGCTGGACGCCATCCAGGAATATCGCGTGGAGACCAACAACGTCTCCGCCACCCAGCAGGCCTCCGGCGCCGGCCTGATCAGCCTGGTCACCAAGAGCGGCACCAACCGCTTCCACGGCGACCTGTTCGTCTACGGCCGGCCCAACGCCCTGGCCGCCAACGACGCCTTCGCCAAGGCCGCGCAGATTGAAGCCGGCAAGCCCAACAAGCCGCTGAACTACCATCGCTATCAGGAAGGCGGCTCGATCGGCGGGCCGATCCTGCACAACAAGCTGTTCTTCTTCGCCGATTACGAGGCCACGCAGCAGGACACGCTCCAGACCGGCACCTATACCGTGCCCACCCTGGCCGAGCGCGCGGGCAACTTTTCCGCCGATCCCTTCACCATCTACAATCCCCTGGTTCCCGACCTGGCCAACGGCAACCGCCAGCCCTTCGCCGGCAACATCATTCCGCAGAAGGACATCAACCCCATCGCCAAGGCCTACACCCAATATTTCCCGCTGCCCAACCAGGCCGGCACCGGTCCCTACCACGTCAACAATTTCTACGCGACCGGCCTGGACCCGGATTACGAGCAGAAGTTCGACGTCCGCATTGACGCCAACGTCAGCGACAGCCAGCACATCTTCGGCCGCTTCTCCTTCGGCCGCCTGCGCTTCGGCAACGCCGACCTCTACGGGCAGAGCAACATCTTCGACCCCAACTATTACCAGAACATCACCAACGACCGGAACATCGAGCTGGCCGACGACCTGATCCTCAGCCCCAACACCATCCTCCAACTGCGCTACTCCTTCACCCGCCATTTCGAAAACCAGACCGGCGATCCCCGGCAGCAGGGCTTCAACATGACCTCGCTGGGCTTTCCCGCGTCGTTGGCCTCGCAGCAGGTCTACCAAGACATCCCGATCATTTATTTCAGCGGCGTCACGGCGAACCTCGGCTCGGAGCCCTGGACGACCTTCCATTTCGCCAGCATGAACCACGATTTCATCGCCGCGCTGGACACCATTCACGGGCGGCATGACATCAAGATGGGCTTCGAGTTCGAGGAGCGGCTGATGAACGACGGCCAGCCGATCGCCCCCAGCGGCTGGTATCTGTTCGACAACACGGCGACCAGCTCGACCACCTGGGCGGGCGACGGCAGCGACTTCGCCTCCTTCCTGCTGGGCATGGGCTCGGCGCCGGGCAATGAGTGGCAGAACGGCTTCACCAAGGACATCTTCGCCGCCGAGGCCAATCCGTATTACGGCGCCTACATCCAAGACAACTACCACGTCGCCACCAACTTCACCCTCGACCTGGGACTGCGTTGGGACATCTTTGGCGGCCGCACCGAGCGCTACAACCGCTTGGAATGGTTCAACCCCAGCGCGAAGTACACCGTCAACGGCGTGGCCATGACCGGCGGCGAGCAGTTCGTCACCAATGGCAGTTCGCCGTTCACCACCAACATGCTGGATTTGGCGCCGCGGATCGGCTTCTCCTGGCAGGCCATGCACAACCTGGTATGGCACGGCGGTTTCGGCATCTTCTACGGACCCAGCACGCACATGGTCTCCAATCCCGCGCTGAACAGCGATGGGTTCTATCCCACGACCTTCTGGCACGCCACCACGCTCAACGCCGACGGCAATTCGGTGATGTTGAACTCGCTGAGCAATCCGTTCCCCAACGGCATCAATCCAGGAAGCGGCAGCTCGCTGGGACCGGCGACCAACCTGGGCAATGTGCTGACCACGGCGTACCGCTCGCAGCCGGAGCCGACGACCTACGATTTCAACTTCGGCTTCCAGTACGAGTTGCCGCACGGCGCGGTGTTCTCCGCCGCGTGGGTGGGCAGCCGCGGCCTGCATCTGCCCTTTGGCAGCGCGGACATCAATCAGCTTTCGCTACAGACGATCGCGCAATACAAATCCGCCTTGGGGAATCAAGTGCCGAATCCTTACCTCAACGCGGTCACCGATTCCACCTCGCCGATCTACGGCGCGGCCACCATCAGCCAAGCGGAGGCGCTGCAACTGTACCCGCAGTTCACCAACGGCAGCGTGGGCGGCGGCGGGGTCACCATCAGCGGCGCGCCGCTGGGCGATTCGATCTACCACTCGCTCCAGGTCAAGCTGCAAAAGCGCCTGACCGCGCACTTCACCACCTTGTTCGGCTACACCTGGGGCAAGCTGCTGACCAACGACTTCACCTCGCCGCTCAGCTTCATCGGCACCAATTTGGGCGCCCACCAGGACATTAAGAACCTTGGTTTGGACTGGTCGCTGAGCACGCAAGACGTCAGCAACTGGCTGTCGTGGCAGAGTTCCTACGATCTGCCCGTCGGTACTGGGCGACTCATCAATCTTTCTCCCGGCTGGGCTAACACCTTGGCCGGCGGCTGGACCTTGAATACCGTGCTGAGCCTGAGCACGGGCATTCCGGTGGCCTCGCCGGGCGGGACGGGCGACCCGTACTTCGGGCAGCGGCCGAACCTAGCGTGCGACCCCGCCTCCGGCGCGCCGCAGACCGCTGCGATGTGGTTCAACTGGACCTGCTTCCGGCAACCGACCAGCCAATTCGTTCCCGGCACGGCGCCATCGGTGCTGCCGCATGTGCGCACCGACGGCACCAGCAACTTGGATGCCTCGCTGCTGAAGAACTTTCCGCTGGGCGAGGGCTACAACCTGCAGTTCCAGCTGGCCGCGTACAACGTGACGAACTCGGTGCAGCTGGGCTATCCGAATGTGTTCTGGAATCAGAGCGCCGCCAGCAACCCTTCGGTGATGGCGGGCTTCGGGCAGATCACCTCGGCCGCCAATACACCGCGGCAGTTGCAGTTCGGCTTGCGCCTGACCTTCTGATCCCAAGTTTTCGGCCAGCCACGAGCAGCCATCTTCGGGTGAGCCCATGGGCTCACCCGATTTTCCTTTAAGCTCCGCTACTCACCTTCCGGCCCCCAGCGTAGGTACACCCCCGGCTTGCGCGGTTGCATCCACGCCATACAGCATGGATCAAAGGGGGAGCTTGCAATGATGAGGCGAATCATAGGAGCTGTTTGCGCGCTGATGCTGTTCTCCAGCGTTGGACTCTTGGCCCAAAATGCAGATCCCGTCCAGCATTCTGAATTGTCGGTGCAAGTGATGGGCGTGTTTACCCAGAACACGAATGTGCGGAATTTGGCGTCCAATCCCGGCAGTATCCGGAATCATATCGTCACCAACTCCGCCGGGGTGTTGGTCGGCTACCGGTATCACATCAATAGCTGGGAGGCGCTGGAAGGCGAATGGGGCTACACGCAAAATGGCCAACGCTATTACACCGGCTCCGTTCCCTACGGCACCGGTCCGGCGACCTATACGCTGAACAGCCGCATGAACGATTTCGACGCCAATGAAGTCATCACCACTCCACGCCTGCTGGGCTTTTTCCAGCCCTTTATTCTTGCCGGCGGCGGCGTGGTCATGTTCAGCCCGAGCGACGCCAATTTTCCCGGCGCCACGCGGCAAACTGAAGGCATGTGGGACTACGGCGCCGGCTTCGACTTCAACATTGACCACCTCGGCGCCCGCTTCGAGTTCCGGGAGCTGAACTTCAAAACGCCGGACTTCGGCCTGCCCAATCTGCTGGCCACGCATCGCACGACCCACACCGCCAGCCCATCGGTGGGCTTGATCTTCACGTTCTAGCCGCCGCGCGGCGGGGCGCGCGGGCGGGGAGCCGTTCCGGCCCCCGCCGCGCCGTGGGCCGCGCCGCTGCTGTTGCCCAGGCGATCCGCGGCATGCCTCTGCACGCCCCGGGCGCAGAGGCATGCCGCGGCGGCCTTGCCGCGCCTGCTGCGCTCCCCGCGCAAAAAGCGGGGCCCCCGCGATGGGCGTTGCGGATTCGCGACGGGAGCGGAGGGCTGCCGGCTTAGACGCCGACCTGCTGCTCGGCTTCGCTGGGGGCGGCCACCAGCGCCGGGCGGCGGGGCGCCTTCTTCCCGCCGCTCATCCACGTCTGGAAGCGGTCCATGTAGACGTAGACGACGGGCGTGATGAACAGGGTGAGAAACTGCGAGAACAATAGGCCGCCCACGACGGCCAAGCCCAGCGGCCGGCGCGACTCCGCTCCCGGACCCCAGCCGATGGCGATGGGCAGGGTGCCCACCAGCGCGGCGAAGGTGGTCATCATGATCGGCCGGAAGCGGATCAGGGCGCCTTGGTAGATCGCCTCCATGGGGGGCATCTGCTGGTTGCGCTCGGCGTCCAGGGCGAAGTCAATCATCATGATGGCGTTCTTCTTGACGATGCCGACGAGCATGATGATGCCCACGATGGAATAGATATTCAGGTCCACGTGGAAGAGCCACAGCGTCAGCAAGGCGCCGAAGCCCGCCGCCGGCAGGCCGGAC
Source organism: Acidobacteriota bacterium (assembly GCA_021827785.1). Taxonomy (GTDB): domain Bacteria; phylum Acidobacteriota; class Terriglobia; order Terriglobales; family SCQP01; genus JAKAUF01. Next base: position 23,925 of record JAKAUF010000365.1, read on the forward strand.
AAGATGGTGAGCGGGTGAATGAAGCTCTCGTACAAGATGCCGAGCACGATATAGATGACCAGCACCGCCAGACCGAGCAGGAGGCCCATGCCGGTCATGGACTGCTGGAAGACCTGCGCCGTTCCCTGAAACGCGAGGGTGATATCCGGGGGCAGAATCTTCCGCGCCTGCTGCTGGATGAGCGCCACCGCTTGCCCCAGCGACGCCCCCAGCCGCAGGTTGAAGGAGATAGTCACCGCGGGAAACTGGCCGATGTGGTTGACCGCCAGCGGGCCGACGGTGGTCTTATAGGTGGTTACGGCGCTGAGCGGGACCAATTGGCCGCTGGAGGAGGAGATGTAGAGGGATTGCAGCGACCGCGGGCCTTTTTGATATTGCGGCAGCAGCTGCGTGATGACGTAATATTCGTCGTCTGGGGCGTAGATCAGCGACACCTCGCGCTGGCCGTAAGCGGTATAGAGCGCGCTCTCGATCTGCTGCGGCGTCACCCCCAGGGTCGCGGCCTTGTTGCGGTCAATGGCGATGTCCACCTCGGGGTTGCGCAACTGCATATCGGTGTTGACGCCGACCAGGATGGGGAACTTCTGGAGCTGGCGCATCAAAATGGGGGCGTAATGGTAGATCTCGCTGGGATTGGTCCCCTCCAGCGCCACCTGGTAGAGGCCGTTGGTCATGTGCCCGCCGATTTGGATCGGCGGCGGATTTTGCAGGTAGACTTTTACGCCGGGGATCTGATCCACCTTGGGCCGCAGCTGCGCGATGAGCTGGTCGACGCTGAATTTGCGCTGCGAGCGCGGGACTAAATGGTCCCAAATCATGCCGGTGTTGCCGGCCTGAGCGCCGGCGAACGACATGGCCGCCAAGGTGCCGGGCACCTTGTCCACGATGGCCATCACTTCCTTTTGGTGCTGCTTCATCGCCTGCCAGGAGATGCCCTGGCGCGCCTGGATGGAAATGGCGATTTCGTTGTTGTCCACGCTGGGCAAAAAGCCGGTGGGGATCAGCAGGAACAGCCAGACCGTCGCCGCCAGCACCGCTCCCGCCGCCAGCATGGTCATCAGGCGGTGCTTGAGGACCAGCTTCAGGCCCCAATCGTAAACGCGGTACATCCACTGGAAGCCGGCCTCCAGCCCGCGGTACATCGCCCCGTGGCGCTCCGCTTTCGAATGCGGCTTGAGGAAGCGGCTGCACAGCATGGGGGTCAAGGTCAGGGAGATGAAGCCGCTGACCAGGATGGCCGCGCCGATGGTGACCGCGAATTCATGCAGCAGGCGGCCCAGCACGCCGCGCATGAACAGGAAAGGGATGAAGATCGCCGCCAGCGACAGCGTCATGGAGATGATGGTGAAACCGATCTCCTTGGAGCCGGCCAGCGCCGCCTCCAGCGGCGGTTTGCCCATCTCCATGTGGCGGACGATGTTCTCCAGCATGACGATGGCGTCGTCCACGACGAAGCCCACCGAGAGCGTCAGCGCCAACAGCGATAAATTGTCCAGGCTGTAGTTGAGCGCGTACATCACCGCGAAGGTGCCGATGATGGAGAAGGGCAGGGCCAGGCTGGGAATGATGGTCGCCGAGATGTTCTTCAGGAACAGGAAGATCACCAGGATGACCAGGAAGATGGTCAGCAGCAGGGTGAACTTGACGTCGTTGACCGAATCCCGGATGGGGATGGATTTGTCGTACTCGACATGCAACTGCACCGAGGGCGGGATCGCGCGCTGGAGACCGGGCAGGAGCGCCCGGATGCGGTCCACGACCTGGATGGTGTTGGCGCCGGGCTGGCGCATGACGAACAGCAGCACCGCCGGCTTGCCGTTCAGCCAGCTTTCGGTCTTATCGTTCTGGACGCTGTTGATGACCTCGCCCAACTGCCCCAGCCGCACCGGCGCGCCATTGCGGTAGGCGACGATCAGCGGGCGGTATTTGGCCGCGTCGTTGAGCTGGCCGTTGGCCTGGACGGTATAGGCGGTTTGCGAGCCCCACAGGGTGCCGGTGGGCAGGTTGACGTTGGCGTCCTGGATGGCGCTTTGCACCTGGTCAATGCCGATGTCGTGCGCCGCCATCTTCAGGGGGTTCAGCTCCACGCGCACGGCGTACTTCTGCGCCCCGAAGACATTGACCTCGGCCACGCCCTCCACCATGGAGAGGCGCTGCGCCACCAGATCCTCGGCGTAATGGTCCACCACGGAGAGCGGCTGCGTGGTCGAGGACAAGCCGAGGTTCAGGATGGAGGTGTCGGCGGGGTTCACCTTGCGGTAGGTGGGCGGCGTGGGCATGCCGGGCGGCATCTGCCCTTGCGCCGCCGCGATGGCCGAGGCGACGTCCTGCGCCGCGTTGTTGATGTTGCGGCTGAGGGCGAACTGGAGCGTGATGTTGGTGGAGTTCTGGGTGCTGGTCGAGGTCATCTCGTCCAGCCCGGCGATGGTGCCGAATTGCTTTTCCAGCGGCGTCGCCACGGTGGAGGCCATGGTCTGCGCGCTGGCGCCGGGCAGGCCGGCCTGCACGCTAATGGTGGGAAAGTCCACGTTGGGCAGGTCGCTCACCGACAGCGACCGGTAGGCGACGATGCCGAACAGCAGGATCGCCAGCATGATCAGCGTGGTGGCGATCGGGCGGCGGATAAAGAGGCCGGTGATGTTCATGCCGCCGTTCCCATGCTCATTGCGCGTCGGCGCTGGCCACCGGCGGCGGCCGCTTGATGGCGATTGCGGCGCCGGGGTACAGGCCCAACTGCCCGTCGGTGATGACCGTTTCGCCCGGCTTCAGGCCCTGGGTGACCACGGTCAGCCCATTGGCCGCGACACCGGTGGTGACGTTGCGGTTTTCCGCGGTGCCCTTGGCGGTGGCCAAATAGACGTAATGGCCATTCTGTCCGGTCAAAATGGCCGAGGTCGGGACCACGAGGGCGTTACGGTTCAGGCCCAGGATCACGGAGGTATTCACGAACTCGCCCGGCCAGAGCCGCCGGCCGTGGTTGGGGAAGGTGGCCATCAATTGAATGGTGCCGGTGGTGGCGTCCACCGTATTGTTGATAAAGGTCAATTGCCCGGTGGCGCGATGGGGATCGTTTTGGGTCTGGGCGTAGACCGCCAGTTTCTGCCGGCGCATGGTGGTCTTGATTTCGCCCAGATACTGTTCGGGCACCGAGAAACTGACATAGATCGGCGTGATCTGATTGATGGTCACCAACTGGGAGCTGTTGGCTTGGACCATGTTGCCGGGATGCACCAGCAACGCCCCGGTGCGGCCGTTCATGGGCGAGGCGATGGTGCAATAGCTTAGGTTGAGTTGGGCGGTTTGCACCGCCGCCTGATCGGCGGCGATGGAGGCCGCCAGTTCCTGCGCGGCCGCCTGCATCTGGTCATTCTGTTCACGCGAGACGATGCCCTGGCGGGCCAGCTGGGCGTAGCGCTTGGCGTCGGCTTCGGCTTGGGCATAGTTGGCCCGGTCCTTGGCCAAATTGGCGTTGGCCGAAGCCAGCGCGGCCTGGAAGACGCGGGGATCCAGATGAAACAGGACCTGACCGCGATGAACGTAATCTCCCTGCTGAAAGGTCGCGGCCAGCAGCTGCGCGCTCACCTGGGCCTCCACCGAAACGGTGGAAAAGGCCTGCACGGAGCCGATCGCGTCGAGCCGCGTTGGGACGCTGGCACGAGTGACCTGGGCCACCGTCACCGGGGTTGGGGGCGCGGCGGCGGCATGAGCGGCAGGCCGCCGACATCCCGCCAACGCCGCCGCGAAGGCCACGATGGCAATGGCCATGCCGGCCGCGCTCCGGCGCGGGGTGGAAGTGGACCGGACGAGGGGCATTTTTCGATTGTACCGGGGCCCACGCGCACACTTCGGGCTTGTTGCTGAGTACGCCTTTTCCCCGCGGCGGGTTACCCGAAACGTCGCGGCATGGTGGCCGCAAGACCGCCGGCGGCGGCAGCGAAAAGCCGGCCCTCCACCGCTCGATTCTGGACGCGCCGCGTGGCGGGGCCTAGGTTCGTTTCCGGCCGGAATCTCCGGAAATGGGGGCAGTGGCGAGAGGCGCGGCGGCGATGAGGAGCGAAGCGCGCCCTGGGGGTCCGCGTAGCCCGGGCACCTCCCGTTCCCCTTTCGCCCCGGCTCGGCTCCCCTGGTAAACTGAGGTAGTACCGCATGAAAATCGGCGTGGTGGTGTTTCCGGGCAGCAACTGCGACCGCGACGCGCATGGCGCCGTCGTCCGCGCCGGCCAGCAGGCGGTCTGGCTGTGGCACGGCTCGGCGGAGCTGGAGGGCGTGGACGCCATCATCCTGCCTGGCGGGTTCAGCTACGGGGATTATCTGCGCACCGGCGCGATCGCCCGCTTCTCGCCGATCATGCAAGCGGTGCGCCGGTTCGCCACGCAGGGCGGCCCGGTGCTGGGCATCTGCAACGGATTTCAAATTCTGTGCGAGGCCGGCTTGCTGCCCGGCGCGCTGCTGCGCAACGCCGGGCTGCGCTTCGTTTCCCGCCCGGTCCACCTGCGGGTGGAGACGACGGACACGCCGTTTACCCGCGCCTGCGCGCGCGGGCAGGTGCTGCGCATGCCGGTGGCGCACGGCGAGGGCAATTATTTCGCCGACGCCGCGACGCTGGCCGCGCTGGAGCGGGAACATCGCGTGGTGTTCCGGTATGCCGATGCCGCCGGCAACGTCACCGCCGCCGCCAACCCGAACGGTTCGCGGGCCAACATCGCCGGCATCTGCAACCGCGAGCGGAACGTCGTCGGGCTGATGCCCCATCCGGAGCGCGCCATCGAGCCGGCGCTGGGCTCCGAGGATGGGCTGGCCCTATTTCATTCCCTCACCCTGGCGTCCGCCGCCATCGGCGCCTAGGCGCAGGGCTGGGGACCGGTTTCGCCATGTCCTTTACCGCGGAGCAGTTGCAGCGCCAAGGCCTGACGCCCGAGGAATATGCGCGCATTCGCGAGCTGCTGGGGCGAGAGCCGAACGGCGTCGAGCTGGCCATCTTCGGCGTGATGTGGAGCGAGCACTGCTCCTACAAATCCAGCCGGCTGCTGCTGAAGCAACTGCCGACCGAAGGGGCGGTGGTGCTGCAAGGGCCGGGGGAAAACGCCGGCGCCATTGACGCGGGGGATGGGTGGGCCTGCGTCTTCAAGATCGAGTCCCACAATCACCCCAGTTACGTCGAGCCCTTCCAGGGCGCCGCCACGGGCGTCGGCGGGATTCTGCGGGACATTTTCACCATGGGCGCGCGGCCGGTGGCGATCATGGATTCGCTGCGCTTCGGGCCGCTGGAGGCGGATGCGGCTGGGGGCGTTGCGCCGCGGACAGCGGCGCGCAACCGGGCCATTTTGCACGGCGTGGTCGCCGGCATCGCGCATTACGGCAACTGTTTCGGCGTGGCCAACCTGGGCGGGGAAACGATGTTCGATGGCGGCTACAGCGGCAATCCGCTGGTGAACGCCTTCGCGCTGGGGCTGGCGCGGCGCGACCAAATTTTCTACGGCCGGGCGACGGGCGAAGGCAACCCGGTGATTTATGTCGGCGCCAAGACCGGGCGCGACGGCATTCATGGCGCGACGATGGCCAGCGAGGAGTTTTCCGCCGCCTCCGAAGCCAAGCGGCCGAACGTGCAAGTGGGCGATCCGTTCCTGGAGAAGCTGCTGCTGGAGGCGTGTCTGGAGGCAATGGCCTCCGGCGCGGTGGTGGGCATTCAGGACATGGGCGCCGCCGGGCTGACCAGCTCGAGCTGCGAGATGGGCGGGCGCTCGGGGATGGGCATTGACCTGGATCTGGACCGCGTGCCGCAGCGGGAAGCGGCGATGACGGCCGAGGAGATGATGCTGAGCGAGAGCCAGGAGCGCATGCTGCTGGTGGCCGCGGCCGGCCGGGAGGAGGATGTCTTCGCCATCTTCCGGAAATGGGGGCTGGACGCGGCGGTGGTGGGCCGGGTCCGGGCCGGGGGACGGCTGCGCGTGCATCATCAAGGCCGATTGGTCGCGGACATTCCCAACGCCGCCCTCACCGATGAGGCCCCGCGCTACCGGCGGCCGGCGCAGGCGCCGGCCCAAGCCGCCGCGCCGCCACCGGCGAGCTGGACCGCGCCCGCGCCCGCAGAAGCCCTGCTGCGGCTGCTGGCGAGCCCCAATTTGGCATCCACGGCGCTGGTCTATGAGCAATACGACACCACCATCGGAGCCAACACGCTGACCGCTCCGGGTTCCGGCGCGGGCGTGCTGCGGCTGCCGGGGGGGCGGCGGGCGCTGGCGATGGCGCTGGACGGGGTGGGCCGGTACTGCCGGCTGGATCCGCGGCAAGGGTCGCGGCTGGCGGTGGCGGAAGCGGCGCGCAACGTGGCCTGCACGGGCGCACGGCCCGCCGCGGCGACCAACTGCCTGAATTTGGGCAATCCGGAAAAGCCGGCGGTGATGTGGCAACTGCAAGAGGTGATCGCCGGCATGGGCGAAGCCTGCCGCGCGCTGGACACGCCGATCACCGGCGGGAACGTCAGCCTGTACAACGAAACGCTGGGACAAGGGATTGATCCGACGCCGGTCCTGGGGGTGGTGGGACTGTTGGAATTGTCCGGGCACGCGGCGAGTTGGCGGCCGCCGGCGGCGTATTTTCCCGCCCCCGGGCGCGCCGTCTGCCTGGTGAGCGCCGCCGCCGGGCTGGACGCCGGGCAGGCGCGCCGCCGGCTGGGGTCAAGCGAATACGCCGCGACGATATTGCGCCGCGTTTGGGGCGAGCCGCCGGCGCTGGATTTGGCGCGGGAGAAAGCGCTGCACGATTTTCTGGCGACCGCGGCCGGCGCCGAGCTGGTGGATGGCGCCAGCGATGTCTCCCGCGGCGGCTTGGCGGTCTGCCTGGCCAAGTGCATTCTCTCGCGGCCCGTCACCGCGCCGGAGATTGCGCCGGTGGGCGCGCGGCTGGCTTGGCCGGAGGCGTTGGCGCCGGAGATCGCCGGCGACGCGGAGCTGGCGCTGTTTTCCGAAGTGCCGGGCTGGGTGGTGGTGAGCTGCGCACCCGCCGCCGTCGGCGAGCTGCGCGGGCTGGCCCAGCACCGCGGCTTGGATTGGTACGAACTGGGCCGGACGGAGCGGGACGGAA
>JAKAUF010000307.1 GCA_021827785.1 Acidobacteriota bacterium
TCCGCGCCGACACTCCCGCCGAGGTCGAGTTCGTAATGGCCCATGAAATGGGCCATTACGTCATGCACCACATCTGGAAGGGGACCCTCTTCGGCGCCGCCGTTCTGCTCGCCTTCTTGTTCCTCAGCTTCTGGCTCTATGGCCGCTGGGCTCCGGCGCTCGGATATCGCGGCCTCGCCGACGTCGCGGGCCTGCCCCTCATCGCCCTGCTGCTTAGCGGCATGTTCTTTCTCGCCGCCCCCGGCATCAACGCCTTCTCCCGCCATCTCGAGCACCAAGCCGACGCCTATGGCCTGCGCCATTGCCCCGATCCGGCGGCCGCCATCACCGGATTCCGCAAGGACCTCCGCACCGACCTCATTGACCCCAATCCCCCGCGTTGGATCGTCTGGTGGTTTTTCAACCATCCCACCGACGCCCAGCGCATCGCCTACGCCAAACACTACTGCCGCCGCCACGGCATCCCCATCCCGCCCCGCACCGCGGCGGCCGTTCGGCCCAGGCCGGCGCTCCGTTCACCGCCCTCGTAGGCGCGTAGCTCAGTTGGTTAGAGCGCTACCTTGACACGGTAGAGGTCAGCGGTTCGAGTCCGCTCGTGCCTACCATCCAACTCGTTGACCGCACGGGGTCAGGTTCTACGCCGCCGGCGGCGCCCCATCCAGAAATCGCGCCAACTCGTCTCCGTTGGTCGCCAAATCCGCCAGGGTTTGGACCGTCCGCCGCTGCGCCTCGGCCAGCGGTACGGTGTAGATTTCCAGAGTCGTAGCCATGCGCGAATGGCCCAGCTGCGCCTGCGCTTCCCGCAGCGTCCCGCCCACGGCTTGAAACAGCGTGGCGTGGGTGCGGCGGAGCGCATGCCAACTGAGCCAGGGCATGCCCAGCCTGATCCCGGCGGGCTTCAGTTGCCGGTGCAGCAGGTTGGTGTCGCCCAAGGGCGTTCCCCTGGAACTGTGGAATATCAGCCCGTCGTCCTCGCCCTGGCCGGAGCGCAATAGCGCCTCCGCAAGCTGGCGCGGCAGCGGTATGATCCGCCGGCTGGCCTGGGTCTTGGGGGTGTCCATCTGGCCCCGGTAGCAGGCTTGCCGAATGTGGATGCGCCCGGAAGCGAAGTCCACGTCCTGCCACCTCAGCCCGAGGATTTCCCCGATGCGCATGCCGGTCAATATCCCGACCAGAAACATCGTGCGCGCCGGGTCGTCGAGCATTCCCAATAAACGACGGTTTAACGGCGGCTTCGCTCGAACACTGTTCGGCCAACCGCGATGGTGGACCCGTCGGCGGACACTTGGAAGGGAAGCGCCTTACCGGCGATCCGGGCCACCCCGGCGCGGGGCACGAGGAGCCCCGCAGGTCGGAATTGCCCCCCCCGGTCGGCAAAGATGAGGAGCTTGGCGACGGTATCGCGCGGCAGCACTTCATGCGGATGGGTGTAGAATCCCGGCGGCACTTGCATGCTGGCTGTCACTATCTCCGCGCCCCTGTTGGCGACTGCGATCTCGCCCGTGGGGCCGAAGCGGTACGGTCTTATCTGCTGCAATACCTTGCCCGTCCTGATGTCCACGATGCGGAGGACCCGGCCGGATGGGCGACCGGAGCGGTCGAAGCCGCTGTCCGGCCCCAGCACGATCCTGTTGTCGTCCAGAAACTGCCCCACGACTACCCCGTTGACACCGGCCCGAGGTTTTCTGAACCGGTACTTGGTGCCCAGGACGGCCAGGGTATCGCCTGAATTCGTCGCGACGATGGCCAATGGCAGCGACGCGCTGCCAGCCGCGTGGTCGGAGACCGCCGCCAGCGTCCCGTCCGGGGAAAGGGACTGCGGGACATCGTCCGCCTCCCAGCTGCTCTCGACCACTCCGTTGGCGGCATCCACCATCTCGACGTGCACCGCCAGCGGCGTGTACGGCTGTGCTTTTCTCCAATTCTTTGCAAAGCTCACGGCGACGACACCGTTGCCACTGCTCCCGCAAATGGATACGGCGACCGAGCCCGGCTCGCCCTTCAGGACACGCTCCGTTCGGAGTGTCGCCGCGCTCATGACGGCGACACGCCCGAGAGCCTGCACAATCAGGCGTTCGCCATCCGGCGTGAACAGGATCTGCGGGGGCCAATCAGCACCGAAGCCCCAGTAAGGGGCTAGGTTCCCCACCTCAGCTTTGTGGAGGATTTTTCCGGAGGCGACGCTTACCAGAACTAACCAGGCCGGAATGTTCTCCGCGCGGTAGCCAGAGCCCACGAAGAGGGCGAGAGTCCCGCCATCGGGAGAGAGACCAAAGGCGTTTATTTTCGGGTCGGGAACCGCCTGCGCGAGGGCGCGCGGGCTGAGACGCCATTCCACCTGATACTGGGGCTCGGGTGCCGAGGTGGGCGGAAATCCCGCCGTCCACGTCCCGCCAACGAAGGCTGCCAGCGCGAGCGCGAATGTCCGGATTCCCATCGCTAGCACCCGTGCTTGTCCTTGGCGATCACGTTTTCGAACAGGTGAACAAGGAAGCTCCAGACGTCTAGGTAGGGGTCAGCGCTATCAATGTGCGCCGTCAAAAAGGAGCCTGCCACTCCGTCGTAGACCCCCCGCCCCCAGTTTTGGATGGTCGGGTCGCCACTCGGATTGCAGCCGCCGCCAGGGACGGGGATGTGGAGGCCGTTCGCGAACCTGCCGCAGACATTGGGGTCGTCCGCGCGGCTGGGCACCGCGTGTGGCCCAGGCGACCCGAACGCGATCCCGGGCGCAAAAAAGTTGAAATTATACGCTCCGCCCCTCATTCCATTGGCGGCCATCCCCTGCGGGACGCCGAGGTAGACCGTCTGAGCCGGGAGAGCGCTGTTGACCTCAGCTTGAACCTTGTGGAGGCACTGCGCCTGAGTTGGGACGTTGGTGGTCTTGGGTCCCGCGAGGCCGATGCCGCCGGAGCCGCCGTTGTCGACGCCCGGCGGTGGCGCCTCGGGATCAACGGTGGGCATCATGTTCATGATGTTGTACCAGCGGAACACCGGATCAGCCCATGCCCATGGCGGCGCCGTGGGCGGCTGGTACGGCGGATTTGTGGTAAGCAGGCCCTCGGCGTCGACGGCGCCGGCGGGATCGTTGAGCACATAGGAGTACTCGTTCCATCTATGAGAATGCCCACCGGTGTCAAGGGCGTTCCGAGCACACGGGGGCGGTTGCGCCGCTCTCGCCTGCCGGGCGCCGTCCCAGCGTTCGGATTCCGTGTCCAAAGCGCCAACCACGCGTTGATTGTACTTCCCTTACTTCCAACCGGTGCTGCCACCAACCATCTATCCGGCCATGGACCGCGGGCCATGATTTTGTGTTCGGACCCCGAGCTCGACCGCGCTCGGGGGCGGGCCGCCTAACCAAGTCTTCGCGCCATCAGCTTCAGGCTAGGAACGAGCAACAGGCAGGCCCGCATCGGCATCACCCCACAGATCGGAGTACGTTGCGCTCCGTTTGTCCATCCAGTACATCCGCACCGCCAGCTTGCGCGCCACCGCCACACGCGCGGCGCCCAAGTGCTTGGCGGCGAGCTTGCGCCGGTAAAACCGCGCCAGCACCGGATCCAGGCGCCCCGCGGTCACCGCCGCCTCGACCAGCAGGTGCCGCAAGTAACGGTTGCCCTGCTTGCTGATGTGTCCCAGCTTCTGCCGCCCGCCGCCCGAGCTGTACTCACTCGGGTTCAGGCCCACATAGCTGACGAGCTGGTTGCTGGTGGTGAAGCGCTTGGCCTCGCCCACCCACGCCAGCCAGGCCAGTGCGGTCACCGGCCCCACGCCGGGGTGCGTGCGCAGCAGACACGCCCGCGGCTCGGCCGCCGCGCGCGCCTCCGCCGCCTGGTCCAGCGCCTCGACCCGGCGGTTGAACTCCGCCAGCAGCTCGCAGGCTTCATCGCAGTGCGCCCGCTCCTGGGGCGGCAGCGCCAGCTCGGCCAACTGCCGCTGCCCGGCGCGTGTATGCAGATGCGGCCCGCGCCGCAGGCCCCGGCTCATGGCCAGACCCTGCAGCCGGATCTTCACCTGACGGCGCAGGTTCACCGCCAGCTGCCGCCGGCGCAGCAGGTGCCGGATCTCCCACGCCTCCGGACCCGCCGCCCACACCCGCGGAAAATCCCCGCGCGCGTAAACCGCCGCCAGATGCAGCGCGTCGCGCCGGTCGGTCTTCTGCTTGCGTATCGCCATCGCCCGCAGCTTGGCCGGGTCGCCCACCACCAGCGTATGCCCGAGTTCCGCCATCAGCTCGCTGAACCAGCGCGCGTATCCGGTGGCCTCGATCGCCACCGTCGCCGGCGCCGGCCATCGCGCGTACAAGCGCCTCACCTCCTCCAGCGGCTCGTTCTCCCGCCGCAGTTCCTCGATCACGCCGCTCTCGGTATCGAGCACGGCCAACTGTTGAAATCGCGTGTGCATGTCGCAGCCAATTACAATAGCCATCTCGGCCTCCTTCGTCCGAGCGGTCGGCTCTTTGGACAGCGCTATTCTGCCCGGTCGCGGGAGGCCGGCCCACTCCCGGCCGCGCCTGGGCGCGGGCCGGCCTCCCGTGTGGATCGCGCTCGGGGGTCCCCGCGGGAAAACCCGCGGGGGCGCGACCGGCCCGCGCCCGCGGCGTTCTCATGAAATCAGGTCTGCGGATCTGTCAGGCTGACCGCGGCGAGGCCGGCGGGATCGGGAGAAAGCCAGCGCGCAAGCTGCGACGCGTAGTCGCGGCGCCAGAAGTGGTCCACGCCGTTCGAGTCGCGGATTTGGTTGGTCCACTCGTACTCGGCGCTGGTCGCGCCATTGCCGGGCTCCCCGTAGGGATAGAACGTGGCAAAGCCCGAGGCCGTCCCTGAGGCATTGACCGTCATCCGCGTCGTGTCGTTATTGTCCATGACCAGATAATTCACGGCCGCCGGGGCGCCGAGGTTGATCGGGTTCGCCTCCGTCACCGTCGCGATGACCGTCCCCCCGCTCTCGACGTTGGTCTGCCAGTTGCTGCCATTATCCGGCCATTCCGTTCACCCCAGCCAGCGGCGCGTCAAGCCCGCGTACGCGTCCACGCGCCGATCGCGCAGAAACGGCCAATGCGTTCGCGCCCGCTCCACCGCCGCCAGGTCGCAATCGGCATAGACCAATTGCCCGCCGCGCGTGTCCGCCGCCGCCAGCAACTGCCCATCCGGCCCGGCCAAGAAGCTCTGCCCCCAAAACTCGATGCCCGCCTTCCCGTCGCCCCCCGGCGTGGCCTCAAATCCCGCGCGGTTCGGCGCGGCGACGAAAACGCCGTTGGCAATGGCGTGCGCCCGCTGCATGGTCTGCCAGGCCGCGTGCTGGGCGGCGCCAAACTCCGCTTTTTCCTCCGGATGCCAGCCGATCGCGGTGGGATACAACAAAATCTCCGCCCCGGCCATCGCCGTCAGCCGCGCCGCCTCCGGAAACCACTGATCCCAGCAGATCAACACCCCGATTTGCCCGTAGCGCGTCGGGAACACCTGGAAGCCGAGATCGCCGGGCGTGAAGTAAAACTTTTCGTAATAGCGCGGATCGTCGGGAATATGCATCTTCCGGTAGCGCCCCGCCAGCGTCCCGTCGGCATCCAGCACCACCGCCGTGTTATGGAACAGCCCCGCCGCCCGCCGCTCAAACACCGACGCCACGATGACCATCGCCCGCTCCCGCGCCACCGCCGCCAAGGCTTCCGTCGTCGGCCCGGGAACGGGCTCGGCCAGGGCGAAGTTGGCGTGGTTTTCTTCCTGGCAGAAATACGGCGACCGGAATAGTTCCGGCGTGCAAAAGATCCGCGCGCCCGCGGCGGCGGCGCTTTCCGCCGCGGCCACGGCCTGGCGCAGGTTCGCCTCCGGATCGGCAAGCACCTGCGCTTGCCATAAGGCGACGCGAACGGAACGGGCGTTGGGCATGACGAGTCCTATCGAA
>JAKAUF010000040.1 GCA_021827785.1 Acidobacteriota bacterium
CCATCGGCTCCCGCCCTGCCGCAGCTGGCCGCCCCCGCGGGCTCCCCATCGCCGCCTCCGGCCGGGCCCGCGGGCTCTTTACCGCAGCCTCCGGCCGCGCCCGACCCCGCCGCTACCCTGCCGCCTCGGCCGGCGCCGGCGCGGCGGCGCTGGTGGTGGACGGCGGCGGCGGCGCTGGCGCTGGCTGTGGCGGCCGGGGCGGGATGGCTGCTGCGCTTGCGCCCGGTGTTTTCGTTCGGACCTCGGGCGGAGGTTCTGCTGCTGCCCATGGCCAACCGCACCGGCGAGGCGCGCCTGGGCCCCGCGCTGGACACCGCCCTGGCGGTCAGCCTGGAGCAATCCCACCGCCTGGTCCTATTTCCCCGCAGCCGCATCGGCGGCCAGCTCCAGTTGCTAGGCCAGCCGCGGCATGCCGCCTTGACGGCCCACCTGGCCCGCCAGATCTGCCGGCGGGAAGGCTTGGCGGCGCTGATCGAACCGGCCATTGCCCGCACCGGCAAGGAGTACGCGCTGACGGCGGAGGTGGTCAACCCGGCGACCGGCCGGGTGCTCGCCTCGCATATCGTGCGCGCCAACGGCAGCGATCGCATCCTGGACGCGCTGGGGGCGCTGGCCGGCGACCTGCGCCGCGATGGCGGGCGGGGCCTGGCCCACAGCCTCGGCCAGCCGCCGCTGCCCGAAGTCACCACGCCTTCGCTCACCGCCCTGCGCGACTACGCGGACGGCGAGCACGACTGGCGGCGGGGCCATTTCGCCGCCGCCATGGCGCTGTACCGGGAGGCCCTGCTGGCCGATCCGGGCTTCGCCATGGCGCATGCCGCCTTGGCCGGCGCGGATTGCAGCTACATCTATTACGATGAAGCCGGCTGCCGCGCGGAATACGCCCTGGCGCTGGCCAGCCCCCATCGCCTCACCCGCCGGGAGCGCAGGCTGATCCAAGCCCATCGCGCCGATGACCTGGGCGAGGTGGAAACCGCCATCGCGCTGTATCAGAACTACCTGCGGGACTATCCCAACGACTGGGCCGCGCTCAGCGACTATGCCCGTCTGCTGCGCACGCACGGGCGCGCGGGGCAGGCGGCGCCCATCTACCGCCGGTTGCTGCATGTGGCCCCCAATGACGCCCGCACCTACATCGAGCTGGCGACGGCCGACATGTCCAGCGGCGATTATCCCGCGGCTCTCGCCGCCTACCGGCAAGCCTTCCGGTTGGACCGCCATTGGGAATTGGCCGGCGACACCAACCGGGAATACGGGTTCACGCTGCTGCGGGCGGGCCATCCGCGCCGCGCCGCCGCCGCCTTCGCCCCGCTGCTGCGCGTCCCGGCGCTGCGCCCCGTCGGCCTGGTGTCGCTGGCGCGCCTGGATTTTTGGCAGGGACGCTTGGCGCAGGCGGAAACCTTGGTGCGGGAAGCCATGGACGCGCAGCCGCAAGCCGGCCTGCTGACCACCGCCCGCCGCCGGCTGCTGCTGGGACAGATTGCCCTGGCGCGCGGCGACCGTGGCGCCGGACTGCGCGAGCTGCGGGCAGCCGTCGCGGATTTTGGCCAAATCGGACCGAAGGTGATTTGGGGCGCGCTGGCGGGCGTCGAGTTCGCCCGCGCCGGCGATCCCGCCGACGCCGCCGGCCTGCTGGCGCGGATTACGCCGCTGGCCCATTCCCGCGACCACGAGGAACAAGGCTATCTGCGCCTGTTGCGCGGCGAAATCGCCTGCGCCCAAGGCCATGCCGCCGCCGCCATAGGGATGATCGGCAGGCCCAACCCCGACGATGGCAGCTCGGCGGAGGCATTAGCACTTGCCGCCCGGGCCCATGCCGCCCGCCGGACTGGGGATTGGGCCCTCGCCGCGCGCTGGTACCAGCGCATGGTTAGCCAGCCGGACCGCTACCTTGGCTGGGAGCCTCAGCCGCGCAAGCAAAAGGCCTATTTGGCCCTGGCGCGGTGCGAACTGGCTTTGGGCCATCGCGCCGCCGCCCGCGCCGCGCTGGCGCCGCTGCTGTCGCTGCTGGCCGGCGCCGATCCTGACTTCCAGCTGCACCGCCAGGCCCTGGCCCTGGCCTCCCTGCTGCGCTGACCGCGGCCGTTACCGCACGATGTGGAACGTGCGTTCCCAGCGCGTGCGGGTGGGAAGGTGCCACAGCACCGACGGCCAGCTCTCGACCGACGCGGCAATATTCCCGTGCCCCGGCAGCCCGTACTGGCTGGCCTTGCTGCGGTACGACCAATAGACCACCTCCGGGCGGCCGATGATGTTCGCCCGCGGCACGAAGCCCCAATAGCGCGAATCGAACGAGCACAGCCGGTTGTCGCCCATCACGAAATAATTCCCCGGCGGCACCACCACCTGTCCGTCGTGGATGTATTGGCCCTCCGTCGCCGCCCAGCGTTCGGTCGTGTAGGCGAGCGGGCCGCCGTCAGGCCAATTTTGCAGCGCCGGGTTCGGCAGCGTGGCGTTGCAGCCCACCGGCTGCCGCAGCGCATACGGCTCCCGCAGCGGCCGGCCGTTGCGGTAGACCACGCCATTCACCAGGCGGATGCGGTCGCCGGGCAGGCCGATGACCCGCTTGACCAAATGCACGCCTTTTTCCGACCGCACCGGCGTCATGAACACCATGATGTCGCCGTGGCGGACGGGCCGGTAGGGCAGCACGCCCGGCAGCCAATGCGGCGGCGGCGCGAAGCGGATCCGGTCCACCAGCAGATGGTCGCCGATCAGCAGCGTCTTCTCCATCGAGCCGGAGGGAATCTCGAACGCCTGCACGTTGAAGGTAATGATGAAGATCGCCGCCACCAGCGTCGGCGCCCAGACGCGGATAAAGCTCTCCCGCAGCGGCTTGGCCCGCTTCCCCGCTGGCGGCTGCTGGCCGCCGCCGCGTGCGCGGGATTTGGTTTGCGCCGGCGCCCGGCCGCGTCTGCCTGGCGCGGCGTCACCCGCCGGGGCCTTCCCCGCCGCGGCCCGCCCGTTCGCGCCCCGGCCCGCCGCACCCTTGGCTTCCGCCCCCTCCGCCCGCATCCCGGCCGTATTCGCCGCGGCCGAGCTGTTTCCCGCGGCCCCATGCGCGGGGGTTCCCTTCCGCGAGGCGCCCGGCTCTGGGCTTCCTTGCCGCGGAGTTCCCTGCCCCGGCCTGCCGCGCCCTTTTTTCTTCGCCATCTTCGCCTGCTTTCTTCACCGCCGCTCCGCTCGCGCGCTGGAACATAAAGTCACGGGGGAGCGCGCGCGGTTGCGCTTGCCTGCCATTGCGCGGCCGCGGCTGCCAGGTTAAGAATAGGCGCGCCCGGCAGCCGATTCAATCCTCGCGCCGGGCGATTTCCCACCCGTGGGACCGCCGCGCCCCCGCGGTTATTCTGAGCCCCGCACGGCGCCCCTCCGCGGCGCACCGCCAACTTCGGTTATCGTTCCAACAGCAGCAACTGGGAGTCTTGATGAAACGCTTGCTTGTGGTCCTGGCCGTGGCCGTATTGGCCGCGGGCGTGCTTGCCGCGGGCCTGTGGGCAACAGGGTGGCCGGCGCCTGGCGAGGCGGCGCGGGCCGCGGCGGCGGCACGCCCGGCGCAACTGCAAAAACTGGATATCGCCATCGGGCGCTGGGTCTTCCATGGCAAAACCGTTGCCGCGGCGGGTGCCGCGCCGGGCCGGAAAGCCGCCGCGTGGACCTGGCGCGCCGACTGCCGATGGTCCACCGACCGGCGCTATCTGCTCTGCGCCTTCCACAACGTTTGGGCTGGGAAGCCGGTCGAATCGCTGGTGGTGGACACCTGGAACTCCCGCGACCGCAGCTATTGGCATTACGAGATGTTCTCGGCCGGCGCCGGCGGCGCGCACCCCTTTTCCTCGCGCATGACCATCCGCGGCAATACCTGGATCGAACAGAGCGCGAGCGAGCGCCATGGCCGCAAGGTTCGCACCCGCATCGTCTACGTCTATTCCTCGTCCCGCCGCGTGCGCGTCAAGATCCAGTCCTCCCGCGACGGCAGGCCATGGAAAACGCTGGACGCGGGCGTGGGCGTCAAAATCGCCGGCTGAACAAGTCCCTCGCCGGCCCGCGGTCGGTTGTGGCGCAGCAGGGTCTTATGCGACGGGGGGCCGGGGACGCCGACGGGCTCATCGCGTAGCTGCGAGCGGACAGTCCGCCGGAGTGGTCCACCTTGGCGACGGAGCGATTCCATCTCGGGCGCTGCCCCAGCGGTTTGAGATTGCTCCCAGATCAAGGCCTCTCTGCCGGCGGTATACTCGCCCGATAGCAATGGTGTGTCCGAACTGCGGCGCCCAGGCAACCGCCGTCGCCAACAAGCCCTACTACACGCGCTGCGGCTGGAACATCAATTCGGCAGCGAACGCTGTCCGCTTGAAAGCGAACGCTGTTCTCGCTCTGGCGCTTTTGGTTGCGGGGCTTCTGGGTTACGGAGCGTTCCTCCGCGGGGGCAACCCGGCTTTTGCAATCGCCGCCGCAATTGTTCTCTGCGCAACGATTCCCCTCTACCACTTCCTGCGTGGGATTCCGCTCGCTCTCCTAGAAGGGCTGCGGGCCAGCTTGTCCATAGCGCCCCCGCGGCGCAGGCCGTGGATCGAATGGCAAACACGTCGCGAAGCCATTCCGCGCGATAGCCAAGGGTCGGCCGCAGGTCCGCCAAATAGAAAAACGGTCGAATTTCGCGTCCGCGCGGAGCCGCCCGGGGCAGCGTCGCAAGCTGAGCCGGCCACGTTGCAGAAGGGCACCGCCGATGAAAGGCTTCGGCGGTTGGAGCACCTGCCCGTACCGCGGGAGGTTCGGATAACCAGGCGCGGCATGCTTTACGCGCTCCTCGGCGTGCCCGCGGCCCTCGGCTTGGCGGGTCTCTCTGGCTACGCGGCGTGGAAGGGTGCAATTTCCGCCGGTTCGCTTAGCGCATTTTCGCAGCAGGAATGGGTCGCCGTCTTCACCGCCTTTTTCTTCTTTGGCATTTCCGTTCACCTGCTCCGCAAGCTCGTCTGGGACCGCCGGCTGCTGCTGCATGGGGCCGTCACGGTTGGCAGGGTCATGGGGCAGCGAACCGGTGGCCGCTTCAGACGGTCAAGCACAATCACCTACTCGTTTTCCGACGCCACCTCCCGCGTATTCGCTAGCGGCGGAGCCGACTATTCAACGGAGTACTACGAGGGGATGTGGGTGGTGGTTTTCTACGATCCGTCGCGTCCCCACAAAAGCGTCGCTGAGGGCGGCGCCTTATATTCCCTGGACGAGGCGCCGCGTTCCGAGTAACGCGCCGTCCGGTGCATCGAAGCCTCGCTGCCAGCCAAAACCTTTTGGGCCTTTCGCGGCGACGCGCCGGCAACCCACCGCGCGCAAACGGCAGGCGCGGGGGCGAGCGCAGGCGGGGCCGCCCGCGTCCGCGCGGGCATTCCGCCCCGGCCGGCCCCCTCCCCAGGGCCAGTGGCGCGAGCAGCCTACTCCTAGGTCTGCCGCTGGGGACCCGCCAGGGACCAGCGATCTAACGGGCCCGGCGCCCGGCGTCGGAATCTCGCGGTTGCACCCGGGCGCCAATTGATCGCGGGCCCCAGGGAGGCTCCGAGCACGGCTCGAAGCTCTTCTCCGAAGCGTTTTCTCCGGACGGCGGGAGAATGACCTGGACGCGGGCGACAGGGGCGAGCAGTGCGGCCGATTGAAGCTGTTCACGGGCACCCCGGGCCAACCCGCGGCGGGCCGTCAGTTGCGCTTGCGTCCCTAACCCTTCTTCCCTTTCGCTTTGCCTTTCGTTTTCGCCCAGGGCCGATATGACAGCGCCACGTGTTTGCCCAGCACCCATTTGCCGTACCAATTGAACCAGTACTGGTAGCGGTCGCGGAGGTAGGTGGGCCGCGTGAACCCGTGGAACTGCTGCGGATAGACGATCAGCACCGCG
>JAKAUF010000071.1 GCA_021827785.1 Acidobacteriota bacterium
TCTGCGCCCCGCCCAGCCGGCGCAGCCGCTGCAATTGCTTGGCGCGGGCCCCAGCGCGGCTACGCCGCGCGTCCCGCTTACGCGCCGGCTGGGCCGGGGACCCCAGCCCGCCCCAGCCCAGCCGACCCGCCGCTCCACCCCAACGCGCACCGCTGCGTGTTGGGGACCCCGGCTTTGGGGGCCGCGCCGCGTCGCTTGCCGGGGGCGGGCCGCCCTGCGGAATTTCGCGGCCTTTTCGCGCCCGCTTTGCTCCCCGAGCAAAAGGCGCGGCCCCCGCGGATCGTGACCCCGCGGGTATGCCGCGCGCCGGCGGCGCGGCGGCGACCGGCCGCAACCGGCCGGCGCGCCGGGCGCGCCTCATTTGCCGCGTCATGATTCTGGGGGACACCAACCGTCTCCTGCCGCCAGCATTGTCCCGCGCCCGCCGCCTGTCAACCGCCGGCGCGTCCGGCGCGGAGAAAGTGGGATGGGCGTCCTCGCCTGTCCGCGCCCGCGAGCCGCGAGCACGCGAGTGCTAAACTCGGCGCTAGGGAAATTTCTTAGAGGAGTTATCGCCAATGGCTTATCCGGAATTCATGATCGAGGGCATGCGGCAGGAGCTGACGCGGCTGGGCATCGAGGAGACGCGCACGCCGGAACAGGTGCGCGCGGCGATGGAACAGACGCCGGGCACGCTGCTGGTGGTGGTCAACTCCGTCTGCGGCTGCGCCGCCGGCAAAGCCCGCCCCGGCGTGGCCATGGCGCTGCGCCATTCGCACCGCCCCGACCGCGCCATCACCGTCTTCGCCGGCGCCGACATCGAAGCCACCGACGAAGCGCGCCGCCGCTTCGCCCCCTATCCGCCCTCCTCGCCGCAGATCGCGCTGTTCAAGGACGGCAAGCTGGTGCACATGCTGGAACGGCGGCAAATTGAAGGCCGCGCGGCGGACGCCATCGCGCAGGACCTGATGCAAGCCTTCGACCAGCACTGCGCCCCCGCGGCCGCCACCGCGTGAACCACCGGCAGGAGGCGGCGCGGCTGGCGCAATGGTGCCGCGTGCCGTTTGGCGGCGGCGCCACCATCGCCGAAATCGGCGCCGGCGACGGCGCCTTCGCCTGGGAATGCCTGGGTTGGGCCGGACCCACTGGCCGCGTCTTCGCCACTGAACTCGAGGGGGCAAAGTACCAGCGCCTCTGCCGCCGTCTTTCGCGCCGCGGCGGCGAAATCGGCCCCGTCGTCTCCACCCAAGCCGCCAGCGGCCTGCCGCCGGGCGAATGTGACGCGATCGTGATGCGCAGCGTCTATCATCACTTCACCAATCCGCCGGCCGTCGCGGCGGACTTGCTGGCCGCGCTGCGCCCCGGCGGGGCGCTGGCGGTGGTGGATTTTCCTCCGCGCTGGTGGCTGACGCTGTTCTCCCGCCCGAAAGGCGTGCCCGCCAACCGCGGCGGCCACGGAGTTCCCGCGGCGGTGGTGAAGCAGGAGCTGACCGCCGCCGGTTTCGCCTGCGAGCGCGACGGCGAACCGTGGCGCCGGGATCTCTATTGCTCCGTGTTCCGCAAACCGGAAGCGCCGCGGCCATGACGCCGGCGCCGGCCGTCCAATGAAGCTCGCGGGCCCCAGCCCCGCCAGCGGCGAGGCGTCCCGCTTTGATGGGCGCGGCGCGGAGCGCCGCTTACGCGCTCGGCTGGTTGGCCTGCAATCCGGACGCGCCATCACGCGCCACGATGCGCAAGGAACTTGGCGCACCGCCATCGCCAAGCGGGCGATTGCAGCGGCCATCATCGGCCCCGAAGGCATCATCGGCGACGCCGTCGCCGACCGCCGCCATCACGGCGGCACGGAGCAGGCCATCCTGGCCTACGCCGCGAAGCATTATCCCGCCTGGGAAGCGGAGTGGGCGGCGGTCATTGATGGGCGCGAGCCCCAGCCCCGCCGCGGGCGGGGCGTCCCGCGTTTCCTGGCGGCGGAGCTGAGCCCCGCTGACGCGTCGCCGGGAGCCGCGCCGCTTCCCTTTCCTGGGGCGGAAGGCCGCGCCGAAAGCGGTGCCCTGGCGGACGGCGGCCGCCGCCCGGCGGCGGCGCAAAACGCACCGCTGCGCCTGCCCTGCGGCGCGTTCGGCGAGAACTTCACTCTCGACGGCGTGGATGAAAGCACGGTGTGCATCGGCGATATTTGGGCGGCCGGCGCCCTCCGCCTGCAAGTCTCCCAGCCGCGCGAGCCCTGCTATAAACCGGGCCGCTATTGGGGCGTGCCGGACGCCGCGGCGCGCATGATCGCCACCCGCCGCACGGGCTGGTATCTGCGCGTGCTCGCCAGCGAGGCCGATGCCGCGGCCACAATCACCGTCGGCGCGGAGCTGGTGCTGGAAGCGCGTCCGTATCCGCAATGGACCGTGGCCCGCGCGCTGGAGGTTTTTTATGCCTGCAAGGCGAGCGGGCCCACGGCCGACTCCGCCGCCCTCGCCGCCTGCCCCGCCCTTTCCCCCAAATGGCGTGCCCGCCTGACCCGCGACGGCTAGCGCGCTGGGCCTCCAGCCTTGGCCGCTGCCCGCTGGGCTCGGGTGGCCCGCGCGATTTCCGCCGCAGCCGCGTCTGCCTCCGTCATCTTTGCCAGTACCTCGTCCAGCAATCTCCAATAACCGTCCCAAGCGGCTGACGGAACGAGCGACGCAATGTTCACCGGCTCACACCGTGCCCACGCTTCGAACGCCTCCAGCCTGCGGACGCGCTCCTCGATCCCTTGCTTGCCGCGCGTGATTGGAGACCATTTTGCTCCGCCGCGGATCCAGGACCGCCAATCCTTGTTGCCCTTGGACTGATTGCACTTCCCGCACGCCGGCACAAGGTTGCGAATGGACGAGGGGAACCCGGTCGGCCTGCCGGCGAGAACCAACGGCCGCAGATGGTCCCACTCCGTCGCCCGCTCGCCGCAATAGCTGCATAGGAGCGCGTGCGGCTCCAAGCCGAAAATGTCCAGCACCTGGCGAATCTCCTCGGCGCTGGGCGCGGCAACAGGAACGATAGCGGCCACGAAGACGTTGCGGATGCTCGATGCCCGGCCGCTAATCCGCAGGCCGCTGGGCATGCGGAAACAGCCCAGCAGCCGCCTCTGTTCCTCCTGGTCCATGCGAGGCGCCAGAATAGCCGCCAGCCTGGCACGAGGGCACCGGCCGCGCGGCCAGGGAAACGGGGTGATTACGCAGTAAATGGCGCCAAGGCCCCCCGGCACAGCGATTTAATCTTGGGAGGTGGCTGCCGCACCGCCTCCGCTCCGCCTTTCGCGCTCCAGCGGCCTCCGCGCGGCGGTGACGGAGCTGCTACGGCAGGCACGGGAGCGAGGCAGCGCGAATGAAACGCTCCGCTGCTTGGTCGCCGCCGCGCTCGGAGCCGCGGCGGCGGATGCCACCAGCGGCCCGCTCGCCGACCCGCTGCGGATCGGCGATACCGCGATTCACGTAGCCGCGGACCCCAAAGAGACCCTGATCACCCGTTGCCGCGCGGACCTCGGTGCGGGCCTTCAGCCGCTCGTGGTCGCGCCAGGTGACGGCGCAATGGTCGCCCGCGCCCTGGCGCGGTACGCGGGCTTGGGAGGTCGCATTGACGTTTTCGAGGCTGCCGAGCTGATCGCGACGCGGATTTACATCCCCGCAGGCCTGACGGCGGCCGGGCGCCGCGCGGCACTTGCGCGCCTCGTCAAGCGCTACCACCGGATCTCCCAGGCATCGCCGGATGGCGGCGGCGGCCGGCGCATCGCCCTCGTCCGTTAGGCGGTGCATGTGTTCGAACCGCCCGGCCGGTGTCGCTGGGGCTTGGCGCGGGCGGCCGGGGCGGCGCACAATAGCGCTTCACGGCTATGACAATCTTGGGATGCGGGCGGGGCTTCGGGAACCGGCGGAGCCTGGGGTGTTGGCGAGGCTGGGAATGTCGGCAGGACGCCGGACGCGGGACCGGCGTGCGGCGCGGACCGGGCTTGGGTTTCAGGCGGAGTTCGGACCGTCGTGGCGGCGTTAGCCTCCGGCGGGGCGCGGGCCGGCAGGGCGTCAGCCGGCCAGCGCCGGGCCGGCGGCCAAGCCGGGCATACGCGCTGCGGCGGGCGGCGGGGTGGGCGCTGGGCGCGGCCTTGTGCTTGGCGCTGGCGGGCGCGGCGGGGGCGCAGGTATTGAACCCGAAGATGGACGCGCCGGGACGGCCGTTCAGCTACCCGGCCTACCCCACCACGGAAATCGGCTTGCAGGGCGCGCCGCAGGCGACCGAAATCACGCCCGAGGGCTATCTCTACACCGGCTATGGCGAGCTGATGTTTCTGCTGGGCGATCCGGCGCATCCCGCCCAGCAGCGCATCCGCACCCTGGACCAGGGCTATCTGCCCATCGTGCAGTACCCGCTGGAGGACGGCGCGGTGGAGTACCGGCTGACGCTGTTCACGGCGGCCAGCGGCCCGGACGACGCGGCCGGCGTCAACATCATCCGCGTCCGCGCCAGCAATGACGGCGACCATCCCCGCACCTCGTATTTCGCCGTCGCCCTGCGCTATACCGGCGACTATGGCGCGCACCGCTTCTATCGGCCCGCGGCGGCGGCGAAGCCGGGCGATTATTCCCAGCCCGGCGTCCATTTCGATCCCCATTGGGTCTACGCCTTCGACCACGGCCTGGCGGAGCGCAGCGGCCAGGTGCTCTACGCCTTTCCCACCGCACCCGCGCCCACGCTGTGGCTGACGCGGCGCAGCCCCTACCGCCATCCCGCCCAAATTGGCGACTGGCCGCAGCGGCCGGTGCTGATGGCGCAGTACGAGCTGCACCTGGCGCCCGGGCAGACGCAGACGCTGGTGTTCAAAATGCCGGTGGCGCCGGTCGCGGCCAAGGACGCCGCCGCCATCGCATCGCTGCAAAACCTGGTTCCCGCCGCCGCCCTGGCCGCCACCCGCGCCTACTGGGACCAGGAGTTGCACCGCGGCCTGCGCATCCACCTGGCCGAGCCCAAGGTCACCGACACCTTCCAAGCCAGCCTGATGTACGACCTTCTGGCGCTGAACCACGTCGGCGGAGAATACATCCAGACCGTCAACCAGCTCCAGTACCACGCCTTCTGGCTGCGCGACGGCAGCAACATCATGCACGCCTACGACGTGATGGGCTATGCGCCAGTGGTGAAGGAATGCCTGCCATTTTTCCTCCAGCAGCAGAAGCCCGACGGGCTATTCATTTCCCAGCGCGGGCAGTATGACGGCTGGGGCCAGGCGCTGTGGGCCTTCGGCGAATATTACCGCTATAGCCACGACCGCAAGTTCGCCCGCCAGGTCCTGCCCGCGGTCACGCGCGCGGTGGCCTGGCTGGAGCGCGCCCGCGCCCGCGATCCGCTGCACATCATGCCCGCCAGCAACCCCGGCGATGACGAGTTCACGCATACCGTGGCGCACGTCACCGGCTTCAACTTCTGGGCCTTGGCCGGGCTGCGCGCGGCGGTGGAGCTGGCCAGCGCCGCCGGCCAGCCGCGGCAGGCGGCGGCGTTCACGCGGGAATACCAAAACTACCACCACGTCTTCTTCCAGATTCTGGACCGCGTGGCGGCGAAGAACGGCGGCTACATGCCGCCCGGCCTGGACGTCAGCGGCGGGCAGGACTGGGGCAACATGGACGGCTTGTATCCGGTCGAGCTGATGCCGGCGTTCGATCCCAAGATCACCGCCACCCTGGCGCATACCCGCGCCGAATACGCCGAGGGACTGATGACCTACGGCGGGCGGCTGCACCACTACATCACCATGAAGAACACGGAGAGCGAGATCATCCGCGGCCAGCAAAAGCTGGCGCTACAAGATCTCTACGCCATCCTGCTGCACACCAGCTCGACGCAGGCGGGGTTTGAATGGGGCGTCAAGCCCTGGGCGACGAGG
>JAKAUF010000319.1 GCA_021827785.1 Acidobacteriota bacterium
AAGACGCTGGTGGGGCTGAATCTCGCCACTCAGCGCGTCACCGCCGGCGGCGCTGACCCGAACGCCGTGTTTCTTTCCGGCAATGGCCCGCTGGTCGCGGTGCTGCGGGAGGCGCTGGCGCACGATGAGTGGCTGCGCGCCCGCGCCCGCGGCCAAACCGTGCGCAAAGGGCGCGTGCGGAAGAATGTCGAGGCGTTCATTCAAAACGTGCATCACTTCCGCGATGAAGGGCTGCGCGATCCTCGCCCGCCCGCCGAGCGGATGGTGATCTTCGACGAGGCGCAGCGCGCCTGGGACCTCCGCAAAACCGCCGACTTCATGCGCCGGCGCAAGCGCCAAGCCGATTTCCGGCGTTCCGAACCCGAGTTTTTGATTTCCTGCATGGACCGCCACGAGGATTGGGCGGTCATCGTTTGCCTGGTCGGCGCCGGACAGGAAATCAACACCGGCGAGGCGGGCATCCAGGAATGGCTGCGGGCGCTGGCCGGATTTCCGCGCTGGCAGGCGCACGTGTCCGCGCAGCTGGCGGAAACCGAGCCCGGCGCGCGGGAACCGATGGAGCGCTTGCGCGCGGACGGCCGGCTTCAGGATGACGACGCATTGCACCTGGCGGTCTCCATGCGGTCTTTCCGCGCCGAAGATATGTCCGCCTTCGTCCAGGCGGCGCTGGAGCTGGACGAAGGCAGCGCGCGCGCGGCGCTCGCGAAGCTGGCGCGCTACCCCATCGTCCTGACCCGCAACCTGGATGCGGCCAAGCGCTGGGTGCGGCAACAGGCGCGCGGCAGCGACCGCTATGGCTTGCTGGCCTCGTCCAAGGCGCAGCGCCTGAAGCCCCATGCGATTGACGTGCGCGTGGACATCAACCCGGTGCATTGGTTCCTGCATGGCCGCGAGGACACGCGCTCCAGTTACTACCTGGAAGACGCCGCAACCGAGTTTCAGGTGCAGGGCCTGGAACTGGACTGGGCCTGCGTGACGTGGGACGGCGACCTGCGGCGCAGCGGTGCGGGCTGGGAGTTTCACGACTTCCGCGGCAAGCGGTGGACGACCGTGCGCCAGGAGGAGAATCGCCGCTACCTCCTCAACGCCTACCGCGTTCTGCTCACGCGCGCGCGCCAGGGCCTGGCGATTTTCGTGCCGCCAGGCGACGCCGGTGATCCGACCCGCCAGCCGGAGTTTTACGACCCAACCTTTCGTTACCTTGAGGCGCTGGGCCTGCCCGTGCTGGCAAATTAAGGTGCCGGCGCCGGCGCGGTAAAAGCCGGAGAAGCCGGGCGGGGATCCAGCGAGCGCCGGCCAGCCGGGCGCTATGCCAGCAAGCGGAGGTCGCGGAGGTTGTTGCCGGTGGGGCCGGTTGTGATCGCGTCTCCCGTCGCCGCCAAAAGGGGATAGGCGTCGAAGCGCGCTAGCGCCTGGGCTATATCAACGGCAGCGCGGGCGCGGGCGGCAGTTCCGCCGTCCACGCAGGCGCCGGCGGCAGGGCTGTTGCCGTCCACGCCGTCGGTTCCGAGGCTGAGGACGCAGGCGTCGCTTCCAGAGATGCTCTCGGCGCAGTACAGGGCGAAGGCTTGGTTGCGTCCGCCGCGGCCGGGCGTCCCCTCCACCTTGACCAATACTTCGCCGCCGGCGATGACGCAGGCGTTTGGGCGAGTGCGTTTCTCCGCCGCCAGGCGCTCCAGCAAAAAATCCGCCGCGCGGCGGTATTCCCATTCGTCGGCGTCGTCCACGATGACCGGCGCCAGGCCGAAAGCCTGCGCCCGCCGCGCCGCCGCGGCTTGCAATCCGGCATTGTCCATCAGGACATGCCAACTGGAGCGGGCGAACCGGGCGTCGCCCGGCTTTGGCGTCTCCTGGCCGCTTGGCGCAAGCAGCGCAGCCGTGACCGCCTCCGGCAACTCCGGGCGGTACTCCTGGAGGATGCGGCCGCAGTCCGCCAGCGTGCTGGGATCGGGGCAGGTGGGGCCGGAGGAGATGGCGCTGAGATCGCCGGGTGGAACATCCGACAGCAGCAACGATATCTGGTCCGTCCCCGGCGGCGCCGCCAGCGCCAGCCGCCCGCCTTTAATGGCCGACAGGTGCTTCCGCACGGCGTTGATGGCGCCGATCGGCGCGCCGCTATGCACCAAGGCGCGGTGGGTCCGGCGCAGATCGTCGAGCGCCAATCCCGGCAGCGGCTCCTCCGCCAGCGCCGAGCCGCCGCCGGAGATCAGGTACAGAATCAAGCCGCCGGGCGGCGTCGCCGCCACCGCCCGGCGCAGCGCCTGCGCCGCAATCAGGCTGCCCTGGTTCGGCTCGGGATGCCCGCCGGCGTATTGCTCCATCCCGCGCGGAACCATCTCCGGCTGGTCCCACGCCCCCGCCAGCGCCACCACGACGCCGCGTATTCGATCTGCCGGCAATGCCCCGCCGGCGTCAATGAGCGGCGCCAGCGCATGCAGCGCTCCGCGCATCATCGGCGCTGCCGCCTTGCCCAGCGCCGCCAGCGTGATGCGCGGGCAGGCGCGGAGATCCCACCGCCGTCCGGCGATGGACAACGCCGCGCCGTCGCACGCGATTGCTTCCCGCACCAAGCGCTCCGGCGACAGAGCGGCCAGCGTCTCCAGCGCGATGCGGCGCAGCATCGCCCGCTTCCGCTCGGCTGCCTCGGCGGTGAACATCCATCGAGCGTACACCGGGGGATACCGGGGGACAGCGGGGAACGAGGCTTCGGAGCGCGCCGACGGTCGGGCGGCGAACCGGTGCTCGCACGGTGGCAAAGTAGCGGTGTGGCGGGCCACAGCCCACCATGACGAGCGGTGTGCCTACGCCGATGCCCTATCATCAGGGCAAACGTGCACCCGGAACGCCGCGGGACTAGTCGCGCCCATGGACATCTACATCGGCTTTGACTCTGCGTGGACGGATAACCCGAAGGCTCCCGGGGCGATATGCGCCGTCGGCGTCGAGGACGGCCGTCAGGCGCTGTTCCACGCTCCGCTGCTGGCGTCGTTCCGCCAGGCCCTGTCCTTTATCCGATGTCATCGTTCCCGCAACGGGGTCACTCTGCTAGCGCTCGACCAGCCGACTGTGGTTCCAAACTTGGTCGGCGTGCGGCCCGTGGAGCGCGTCGCCGCTTCCCTCGTTAGCTGGCTTGGCGGCGGGGTACAACCGTCCAATCGCGGCAGGCTGGGCATGTTCTGCGATGCTTCCCCCATTTGGCGCTTCCTGACAGCGCTCGGGGCCGAGGAGAATCCGGAGCTAGCTCGAACGGCTGACGGCGGCCTCTACGTGATGGAGGTATTCCCTGCGCTTGCGCTGGCGTCATTGGACGCAGGGTTCTTCGGGCGGCTGAAAGGACCCCGCTACAACCCGCTTCGCAAGAAAACCTTTCGCATGGCTGACTGGGGTCATGTGGCAGAAGCCGCCGCGCGCAATGCCCAGGAGTTGGGGTGCGATGCGCTTGCGGAGTGGTGCCGCACCGCCGGGAGAACCGCCCGCCCGTTGAAAGCGGACCAAGACAAGCTGGATTCGGCGATATGCGGGCTAATTGCGCTGCATTGGCGACTGCGGCCGCGTGAGGCGTCGCTCCTCCTTGGTGACCTAACGAACGGATACATGGTTCTACCGGCGAGCTCAGAGGTGCGGGAATATCTGAACGCCCCTGCTCGGAAGCAGCTGGTTCCGATGGACGGGAAGGCTCCGCCGGGCGTGACCGGGCGATCGAGCGCGCCCTAGCGTAGGCACGAGGGCCGCGAGCGACGATGGCGAGCACCGTCCGCGCCCGTTAGCCCCCATGAAGCAGGACTTGCTCAACGCCGAGGTGGCGGAGGGAGAGGGATTCGAACCCCCGGTGCGGTTTCCCGCACAGCGGTTTTCAAGACCGCCCGTTTCAACCGCTCACGCATCCCTCCGCGAGGTTCCGGCTGAATGAATTGTAGACGTTTTGCGCGGCCGGCGGCCGCCGCTCCACTCGCCCGAGCCGCGGTCGCGCCCCCCGTCCGGGACCGCGGGCCCCCGGTTGGCCGGGGTGGCGGCCGAAGGCGCGGGGTTGGCCCGCCGCCGAAAGGCGTCACACGTTCCCGCACGCATGGCGGCAAATCACAGTACAATGCGAGGCGAACCCGTACCGTAGGGTGGAGCGAGGCAAGACGAAATGTTGGTTGGTGCGCCGCGCGAAATCTATCCTGGCGAGCGCCGCGTGGCGCTGACGCCGTCCGTAATTCCCACGCTTGCCAAAGCCGGAATCGAGGCCGCCATTGAGCATGGCGCCGGCGCCGAGGCAGGCTATAGCGACGAGGAGTTCGCGGCGAAAGGGGCGCGGGTGCTGCCCAGCCGCGAGGAGTTGTTCCGCGCGGCGGACATCATCGTGCAAGTGTTGGGGCCCGGAGCGAACGACAAAAATTGGGCCGGCGATTTGCCGTTGTTCCGCCGCGGGCAAATTCTGGTCGCGTTTCTGCGCCCGCTGGGCGCGCTGGAGACGGTGCAGGCCCTGGCCCGGACGGGGGTGGATGCGTTCGCCGTCGAGCTGATGCCGCGGGTGACGCGGGCGCAAAACATGGACGCCCTGTCCGCGATGTCCACGGTCGCCGGCTACAAGGCGGTGCTGCTGGCGGCGAGCACGCTGCCGCGGCTGTTCCCCATGATGACCACGGCGGCGGGAACCATCACGCCGGCGCGCGTGCTGGTCATCGGCGCCGGGGTGGCGGGGTTGCAGGCGATCGCGACGGCGCGGCGCTTGGGAGCGGTGGTTTCCGCCTATGACGTCCGCCCGGCGGTGAAGGAGCAGATACAGAGCCTGGGCGCGCGCTTCGTGGAGCTGCCCGTGGAGGCGGAAAACGCCCAGGACGCGGGCGGTTACGCCCGGGCGCAGGATGAAAGCTTCTACCGCCGCCAGCGGGAGCTGCTGGCGCGGGTGGTGGCGGACAGCGACGTGGTCATCACCACGGCGGTGGTTCCCGGGCGGAAGGCGCCGGTGCTGGTGACCGCGGACATGGTGCGCGGCATGGCGCCGGGTTCGGTGGTGGTGGACCTGGCGGCGGAACGCGGCGGCAACTGCGAATTGACGCGCGCGGGCGAGACCATCATCGCGCACGGCGTCACCCTGATTGGCCGCTGCAACCTGGCTTCCGAGGTGCCCCACGACGCCAGCCACATGTACGCCCGCAATCTCACCGCCTTTTTAACCCATTTGGTCCAAAACGGCCAAGCCCGGGTGGAGGCCGACGACGCCATCATCCGCGCCACGTTGCTGACCCACGGGGGCGATATCGCCAGCCCGCAGGTGCGGGAATTTTTCCATCTCGGCGCGGCCGTCAGCCAGCAAGCCACCTAAACGCGAGAAAGGAGCGCTCCGGTGCCTCCCGATTTCCTCTCCAACTTGTTCGTCTTCATCCTGGCCGGCTTCGTCGGCTTCGAGGTCATTAAGCGGGTGTCGCCGCTGCTGCATACGCCGCTGATGTCGCTGACCAACGCGCTCGACGCGATCGTGGTGGTGGCGGCGATCACCATCGCGGGCCTGCAAGAAACCCACCTCGCCGTCGTGCTCGGGGCGATCGCGGTGGCGGCATCATTCAGCAACATGGTGGGCGGGTTCTTGATCACCGACCGGATGCTGCGGATGTTCAAATCGGGAAGGGCGAAAAAGTCATGACCGCGGCGACCACGGCCCAACTGATTGATTTCGCCTATATCACCGCGGCGGTGCTGTTCATTTTGGCGCTGAAGTGGCTGTCCTCGCCGGCGGCCGCGCGGCACGGAGTTTTGGCCGGGGAGATCGGGGCGGCGCTGGCGGTGGTGGCGACGCTGTTCAACCCGGCGCTGACGGAATATCGCTGGATCGTCATCCCCTTGATCGTCGGCGCGGCGATCGGCGTGCCGCTGGGCCTGGTGAAGATGACCGCCGTCCCGCAGCGGACGGCGTTGAGCCATGCCTTCGGCGCGCTCTCCGCCAGCGTGATCGGCATCGCGGAGTATTACGTCCGGGCGCCGCATGTGACCAAGTTCGGCATGGTCGAGATCGCCATGGAGGTGGTCATCGGGGCGCTGACCTTCACCGGCAGCCTGATCGCGGCGGGCAAACTCCAGGGCATTTTGCCCCAGCGCCCGATCACCTACCGCGGGCAGAACTACGTCAGCCTGGCGGTGCTGGGGGCGGCGGTAATTTTGGCGCTGGTGCTCACCCTGCACCCGGAATTCATGCGGCTGTTCCCGGTGATGATCGGCGTGGCGTTGCTGTTCGGGGTGCTGCTGGTGACGCCGATCGGCGGCGCGGACATGCCGACGGTGATCTCACTGCTGAATTCCTATGCCGGCCTTTCCGCGGCGCTGCTGGGGTTCGTGCTCGACAGCAAGGTGCTGGTGGTGGCGGGGGCGCTGGACGGGTCCTCCGGCTTCATCCTTTCGGTCATCATGTGCAAGGCCATGAACCGCTCGTTCCGCAACGTCATGTTCGGAGCGTTCGGGCAGCTTCCCGCCGGCGCCCAGGCCGTGGAGCAAGAGCGCACCGTGCGCAGCGCCAACGCCGAGGACGCGGCGGGGATTTTGGCGGCGGCCAGCAAGGTGGCGATCATTCCCGGCTATGGCATGGCGGTGGCGCAGGCGCAGCACAAGGTGCGGGACCTGTACGACGTGCTCACCAAACGGGGCGTGGACGTGCGCTTCGGCATCCATCCGGTGGCGGGACGCATGCCGGGCCACATGAACGTGCTGCTGGCGGAAGCCGATATTCCCTATGACCGGCTGATCGAGATGGACGACATGAACTCGGATCTGGCCCAGACCGACGTGGCGCTGGTCATCGGCGCCAACGACGTGACCAACCCCGCCGCGCGCACTGAAAGCTCCAGCCCGATCTACGGCATGCCGATCATTGACGTGGCCAAGGCGCAGACGGTGATGGTGATCAAGCGCAGCCTGAGCCCGGGCTTCGCGGGAATTGACAACCCGTTGTATTACATGGATAAGACGCTGATGCTGTTCGGCGACGCCAAGGCCTTCGTCGGGGATGTCGTGCGGGAGTTGAGCGCCATGCAAGCGCCGGCGGCGGCCGCCGGAGGGCGGTAAGCGTTCGGGGCGGTTTCCGGGGCGTCGGGCGAATGCGGCCCCGCCGCAGTCCGCCCCGCCCCAGTTGGCGCGTCGCTCCACCCCAACGCGCACCGCTGCGCGTTGGGGACCCCGGCTTTGGGGGCCGCGCCGCTTCGCTTGCCGGGGGCGGGCCGCAGCGATTGCCGGCGCGCCTGCGGCGCGGGGGAATTTCGCGGCCTTTCCGCGCCCGCTTTGCTCCCCGAGCAAAAGGCGCGGCCCCGCGCTAGGGACTGCGGGACGCCAGCGGGCCTGGGGTCCGCGCCCGCCAGCAACGGCTAACTCAGGCCAGCGACCAGCCGACCAGCGTGGCCGCCAGCACCGCGCAAAGAATGCCCAGGCTCACCAGGCTGAGGACCTTTCCGTGGCCCAGCAATGCGTCCCGCGTGCCGCGGTGGGCGCACAACAGCGCCAGAACGAATGCCACCGCACCCCACGCGCAGACCGCCGCGGGGACGCGCAGCCTGGCGAGAATGGTCCAAAATTCGTGTGGCGGCGCTCCGACCGGCAGCCACCAAGGGAGCAGCGGCGCGGCCGCCGCGGCGGCAACGAACACCAGCACCTTTTTGGCCAGCCAGCGTTTGAATTTCGCCCGCTTTTCCCGCAGCTTCGCGCGCCGCCAGACCGAGAAATGCCAGGTGAGCAAGGCGGCAACGATCGGCGCCCAACCGTAGGTGGCGGCTTGGACATCGCACCACCGCCACGCCCGGAACAGCTCCGCGCCCCGGCGCGCGTGCTCCAGCCGCGGCAGCACCCAGCAGGCCACGGCGGAGTTGCCGATGATCGCCGTGAGCAGCATCGCTAGGCTCATCGCCTGCAGCCAATCGCGCGTGGGAGCGGCACGGCAATCCGCGCATCTGCGGTGGCTCGGCTCGAACTCCGTGCCACAGCGCTCACAGAACAACGGCACGAGCAACGGGCTGGGTTTCGGGGCCATGGCGCAAATGGAAGCAGGCCATAGCTCACGCGGCCGGCCGCCCGCGTGGCGGCTGACCGCGGGGACGGGGAGGGCCCGCCAGGCCGGCGCTTCACCCCACCGCCTGCAAGGCGGCTGCCGGACGCCAAGGCATTGGCGGGCAGGGGGTTGCCGAAGCCCGCGCCGTGCAGCCCGCCGCCGGCGCACGGTGCGCCGGGTGGTTGCGTGCCAGCCGTGGCGCGCAAGGGTAACGCCCGGACCTGTACCCTCGGGCGGTGGCGGCGCCACCCAATGCGGCGCCGCTAAATGCGGAGGACGATGCGTTCGCGGGTAGGAGACGCCGGCCTGCGCCTTGCGCTCAAGAGGCCCCGTGCGCCGCGGCGAGGCGGTGTGCAGGCGCGTCTTTAGAAGGCGGTCGGACGGGGTCGCGGCCCCGCGAGCAGCTGGAACTTATTTGTGCGAGTAGCTGGTGTTGATTTTGCCGGTGATGCCTTGCAGCAGCGCCTTGGCCGACGCGGCGTTGGGGCCGTTGGGCTCCAGCTTCAGGTACATGCGAAAGGCCTGCGCGGTTCCCGCCGGGTAGGTGGTGGCCCCGGTTTTGGGATTCACCTTGCCCTTGCCCACCAGCGCCATGCCCTTTTCATACCAGGCCTCGGCCATCTTGGGATCGGCGGTGAGCGCCTTTTGAAACGCCGCGGCCGCCGCGTCCATCTTGCCGCTGTTGTACAGAATGGCGCCCTCGTTGTAATACGCGTGGGAGGCGCCGGCAGGATCCAACTGCGCCGCCTGATTGAAATCCTGCACCGCTTCCGTGGTGTTGCCCGTGGCGACCAGCGCGGCTCCCATGTTGGTGAGGATGTTCGCCTTGAAAGTCGGGTCGGTGGAATACAGGGCCAGCGCCTGCTTGTAGGTGGCGATCGCCTGCGGGTATTGTTTGGCGCCGTTGTAATCATTCGCCAGGTTGGCGGTGATGACGGCTTGGCTTTTGGGGGTCAGCTTCAGTCCCACGCCCAGCTTCTGCGCCTGCTGCATGGTGGAAATCGCCTGGGCCCATTGCCCGGCGGCGCTGAGCTGGGCGTTTTGCGTGATCAGGCTATTGATGGTGCCGACCTGCTTGTTCGCCTTGGCCTGTGCTTCTTGTGCCTTCTTCATCGCCGCCCGCTGCTGCGGCGTCATCTGCTTCAACAAATTGGCCTTGCTCAGCAGCTGCTTCAAATTGAAGTTGACCTTGGTGACGCTGCCCGGCGCGTTGTGGACGCCATGCCACATATAGAGCCGCTTGCCGGCTTTGCTATACAGGGCGACATTGTATTCCCCGAGCGGCAGGCCGTAGTGGCCGTAGTGGCCGTCCTTGTTGGTCTTAACCTTGTAGGTGCCACTGATGTCCTGGCGCGTGAACACCACCGTCGCGCCGGCGATCGGCTTGCCCTGCTTGTTGGTGGCCGTGCCGGCAATACCGCCGACCTGAGCAAACGCCGGCAGGGCCAGGGCGAGAAACAGGGCCACGATGGAAAGTTTGGCCACCTTGGACATGGGGTCTCCTTGCGCCGCTTAGCAAACGGCGATTAACGATACGGCGCCGGGTCTGGCACACCCGCTTCGGCGAAGGCCTGCAAGCGCAGGCGGCAGCTATCGCATTCGCCGCAGGCCCGGTCCGAGCCTTGGTAACAAGACCAAGATAAATGAAGTGGAGCGCTCAATTCAAGACCGAGCCGGATGATCGCCGCCTTGCGCATGGCGATCAAAGGCGTCCGGACTTCGATGTCGCCGTGCCGCGTGCCGGTGGCGATCAAGCGATTGAAGGCGGCATAGTAGGCGGGCCGGCAGTCGGGGTAGCCGGAACTGTCCGGCTCGACCGCGCCGATCAGAATGACTTTCGCCCCCAACACCTCCGCCCAGGAAACCGCCAGCGCCAGGAAATGTGCGTTGCGGAACGGAACATAGGTGACGGGAATTTCCCCCGGCGCCGGCGCCGCGGCGGGCACGGGGATGGTGGCGTCGGTGAGCGCCGAACCACCGATCGCCGCCAAGCCGGGGCAGGCCGCGACCAGGCGGCGCGCAATCCGGTAATGGTCGGCGAGGGCGTTGAAGGCCTGGCGTTCGCGCGCTTCGGTACGCTGGCCGTAATCCACATGCAACAGCGCCGGCGGATTCGGCGTGGCATAGTCGCGCATCGCCAGCGCGGCGCAGACGCAGCTATCCATGCCGCCGCTGGCCAACACCACCGCGCCGGGCGCGGTCACGGCACTGTCGCTGCCCACGGCGGCTATTGCGGCAGCGCCGCCAGGCGCTGCTGGGCGAGCTGGGCAGTTTGGGAATTCGGGTCCGCGTTTTCCACCTGCTGGTACAATTTGCGCGCCGCGGCCGGATTGGTGGGCGCTTCCAAGGCCGCCAACTCCATGATCGCCAGCGTCTTCGGCACCAAGCCGGTGGGGTGGGCGATCAATTTGTGGAGAATGGTCTCGGCGACGGAAACATGGCCCTGTCCCGCCTCCAGGTTGGCGAGCGCATTGCTGGCCAGGCTGGCAACTTCACGATCGCCGCTGGCGGCTAGGGCGCGGAGGCGTTTCGCGGCCGCGGCGTTCTGATGTTGGTCCAGTTCGGTCAGGGCCAGATAGTAATCGGCCATCCTTCCCGCCGCCGTGCCTCCGTACTGCTCCGCATCTTGGCGGAAGATTTTGCCCGCGGCGGCGGCGCGTTGCTGCACGCCGGCGAACATGGTCAGACCCGGGGGCGGCGTCTCCTTGCCCTCCAGCAGCGGCGCATGGTAGGTATCCAATCCCGCCGACAGCAATTCCTGGGCATGCGCCTGCCGGCCGCGATACCAGGCGATGGTCGCATACGCCGCCACCAGCACCCCCACGGCAATCAGGGCGCCGTACAGAATTTGCTTCTGGTAGTTGAGATAAAACTCATACCAGGAATCCAGCGTGCTGACGAACTGATCGGACTTGAGCTCATGCCGGCTAATGGCCACGAATAAATTTCTCCCAGCCGATGCTAGCATGCCCGTTCCGCCGCCGCCATTTCCCTGTACCCACACGGCCCTGACGCGCATCCAATTCGAGAACGGTGCGACGCGAGTTGACTTTTTGCGAGGCGTTGCCTACTATCAGAGGTTTATATCGCCGCCGGTCGAGGGGCGGGGAAGCGGCGTGCAGCAATGGAAAAAAAGCGGCTCGAACAGCTCAAGAAAAAGCTCCTGCAAAAGCAGAGCGATCTGCTGCATGCGGTTTCGCGCAATGAGCAGGACGGCCGCCTCGCCGACGAGGAAGCCACCCAGGACGTGGCCGACAAGGCCATCAACTCCTACACCAAGGAGTTTCTCTTCCACCTCAGCAACTCCGACCGCAACCTTTTACAACTGGTGCATGAGGCGCTGGAACGAATCCGCGACGGCAGCTATGGGCAGTGCGTCACCTGCGGCAACGAGATGAACCCCAAGCGGCTGGAAGCGGTTCCCTGGGCACGCAACTGTATTCCCTGCCAGGAAAAAGAAGAACAAGGCGTTCACGTCTAGTCGCGGGGGCCGCGCTATTTGCTCGGGGAGCAAAGCGGGCGCGGAAGGGCCGCGAAATTCCCCCGCGCCGCAGGCGCGCTTGCTGTTGGTGCGGCCCGCCCCCGGCAAGCGACGCGGCGCGGCCCCCAAAGCCGGGGTCCCCAACGCGCAGCGGTGCGCGTTGGGGTGGGGCGACGCGCCAGTTGGGCCGGGGCGGACTGGGGTCCCCGGCCCAGCCGGCGCGCAAGCGGGACGCGCGGCACAGCCGCGCTGGGGCCCGCGCCAAGCAATGCCCGCCACCTCCGGGCCCGGGGCGTGAGTCCCGCGTGGTAAAATCGGCCCAGAGTCAGCTTTCCACTTTGGCGGGAGGATCGTCTTCAGCAGCCGGACAATCCTACACAGCGGCCCCCTCGAAGGCCGGCGAGAAGTCCCGTCCCGTTCCCTGCCCGCCGGGTTGATGGCGGCGGCGGACCGCCTGTTTTGCCTGCTCTTTCCCTCCCCGTGCCGGGTGTGCGGCGCGCCTCTGCGCCACGCGCGGCGTTTGCCGGTCTGTGCAGCCTGTTTGCAGGCGGTGCGGCTGGCCTACACCGCGCCGGGATGCCCGCGCTGCGGGCGTGAGCTGGGCGCCGCGGCGGCGGTCTGCGCCGCCTGCTCCGTGGCGCCGCCCCCCTATGACAGCGTCGCTAGTTGGGCCTGGTATGATGGCGCGGGCCGCGAATTGGTCCGGCTGCTGAAGTTCCACGGGGTATTGCCCGCGGCGGCGTTCTGCGCGGCGCGGATGACCGCCATCCCCACCCCGCCCGCGGACCTGGTGCTGGCGGTGCCGCTGGGACCGCTCCGGCGGCGGCGGCGCGGGTTCAACCAGTCCGAGCGGATTGCCCGGCATTGGGCCCAGACGCAAGCCCTGCCCACCGCCTTCGCCGCCATCTGGCGCACGCGAGAGACCGCGCCGCAATGGGGGCTGACGGCGCGGGAGCGCCAAGCCAACATGCGCGACGCCTTCGCCGCCGGCCCGGCGGTCGCCGGCCGGCGCGTGTTGCTGCTGGATGACGTCATCACCACGGGCGCCACCGTTGCCGCCTGCGCGCTGGCGCTGCGGCGCGCGGGCGCCGCGGAGGTGCATGTGTTGACGGTGGCGCGCGCGCCTTGGCCCGCCGGTCCGGCCGCCGGCCGGGAAGGCCAGGAGGCGGCATGAACGCGGTGGCGCAACCCGGCTGGGAACGGCGGCCCAACCCCTTGCTGCGGCCGGTGCTGGTGCTGAACGCCAGCTATGAACCGATCAACATCTGCGCCGCCCGGCGGGCCCTGGTGCTGGTGCTGAAGGGAGTGGCGCGGGCGGAGGAAATCGGCGAACGCATGCTGCATTCCAGCCGCGCCGATTTTTCCGTGCCCTCGGTGATCCGGCTGCTGGAGTACCGGCGCATTCCGCACCGCACCCGCGCCTTATCCCGCAAGAACGTCTTGCTGCGGGATCACGGCACCTGCCAATACTGTGGCCGCGCCCCCGGCAGCGCGGAGCTGACGCTCGATCACGTCGTCCCGCGCTCCCGCGGCGGCAAGAGCACCTGGGAAAATCTCGTCGCCTGCTGCCACCATTGCAACCACCGCAAGGGCGACCAAGCCCCGGAGGCGGCGGGCATGAAGCTGCTGCGCGAACCCCGCCCGTTCAACCTGCACACCAGCCGGCACCTCTTGCGGATGATGGGCCGGGGCGACGATCAGTGGCGAAAGTACCTTTTCTATTAGCCGCCAGCGTCCCGGGTGTAGGGTAGAGAAGCGCGCCGCCCGGCTGGCCGGTACGGCGCGGGCGCGAACGCCCAGCCCGGCCCGCGTCTAGAGCCGAGATCCTCGACCATGGATTACATCTTTTCTCCCTGGCGCTACCGCTATGTGTCCGGACGGCCGCGGGAAGACGACTGTGTTCTGTGCGCCAAATTGCGGGAACAGGACGACGCGCGCAACTTGGTCCTGCACCGCGCCCGCCATAACGCGATTCTGC
This sequence comes from Acidobacteriota bacterium, assembly GCA_021827785.1. Classification (GTDB taxonomy): domain Bacteria; phylum Acidobacteriota; class Terriglobia; order Terriglobales; family SCQP01; genus JAKAUF01. The sequence continues at coordinate 13,474 of JAKAUF010000319.1, forward strand.
TGAATCTTTTCCCGTACACCACGGGCCATCTGATGATCCTGCCCTACGAACATGCGCCGCGCCTCGGCGACTTGGCGCCGGAGGCGCGGGCGGAGATGATGGAATTGGCGGCGCGAGCCGAGCAGGCCTTGCAAAGCGAATATCGTCCCGACGGGCTGAACCTGGGCCTGAACCTGGGAGCGGCGGCCGGCGCCGGCATCGCCGGGCACCTGCACCTGCATGTGCTGCCGCGCTGGGTGGCGGACGCCAACTTCATGACCGTGGTGGGCGAGACGCGGGTCTTGCCCGAGGACCTGGCGCGAACCTACGAGCGCCTGCGGCCGTATTTTGCGGCATGAGAACCGCCGTTGGCATCGCCGGGGTCGTGCTGCTGCTGTGGGTGCTGTGGGACGCCTTCGAGGTGTTCCTGCTGCCGCGCCGGGTGACGCGCCGGTTCCGCTTCGCGCGCTTCTATTACCGCAATAGCTGGCGGCCCTGGGCGTGGCTGGGGGACCGCATCGGCGACCGGCACCGCCGGGAAGCGTGGTTGAGCGTGTATGGTCCGCTCTCGGTGGTGGGCTTGGCGCTGTTGTGGGCGGTGGCGCTGCTGTTCGCGTTCGCGCTGATGTTCTGGGGCTTCACCGGCGCCGCGGGTCCGCCGGAGAGCCGCCTGGCCAGCGATTTTTATCTCAGCGGCAGCACCTTCTTCACGCTCGGGCTGGGGGACGTCCTGCCGACGACGTCTTTCGCCCGGTTCCTGGTGGTGCTGGAGTCGGGAACCGGCTTTGGATTTCTGGCGGTGGTGATCAGCTATCTGCCCGTGCTCTACGCCGGCTTCTCCCGCCGCGAGGCGAGCATCACGCTGCTGGACGCCCGCGCCGGGTCGCCGCCGACGGCGGCCGAATTGCTGCGCCGGCAAACTCCCGGCGCGCCCCAACTGACGCAGTTGCTGGCGGAATGGGAGCGGTGGGCGGCGAACGTGCTGGAAAGCCACATCTCCTATCCGGTGCTGGCGTATTTCCGCTCGCAACACGACAACCAGTCCTGGCTGACGGCGTTGGCGACGGTGTTGGATGCCAGCGCGCTGGTGCTGGCCGGCGCTTGCTGCGCCACGGGCGCAGCCGCCGGCCGGGGCGCAGCCGGCCCGCCGGCGGCGAGCCCGGGCGGCCATGCCGGCCCGGCGGAAGCCCCGATTCCCGCCCCCGCGGGCAACAATGCCGAGGCGCTGCGGCAGGCGCACTTGACCTACGCCATGGGCCGGCATGCGGTCGTGGATTTGACGCAGGTCTACGGCGCCCGTCCCATCGCACCGGCGCCGGATCGCCTTCCGGATGCCGAGCTGGCCCGCTTGCAGGCCGCGCTGCGGGAGCGCGGCCTGCCCTGGCGGAATCCCGAGCATGCCGCCCAGCATTTGGCCCACCTCCGGCAAGCCTATGAGCCCTATCTGACGGCGCTGGCGGCGTTTTTGCGCACGCCGCTGCCGCAGTGGCTGCCGGCGCGAGAGGCGCCGGACAATTGGCAAACCAGCGGGTGGGAAGTGACGCGGCGGACCGACGGCTGACCGGAACCCGGCGCGCTAGCGTTCCCAGCGGCGGAACAGCAAGGCGGCATTGGTGCCGCCGAAGCCGAAGGAGTTGGACAACGCGTAGCGCAGCGGGCGGGAGACCGGCCGATTGGGGGTGTAGTCCAAGTCGCAGTCCGGATCGGGGACCTGGTAATTGGCCGTCGGCGGGACCGTCTGATGGTGCAGCGCCAAGGCGGTGATGCCCGCCTCCAGGCCGCCGGCGCCGCCGAGCAGATGGCCGGTCATGCTCTTGGTGGAACTGATCGCCAGTTCATACGCGCGGGAACCGAATAGGCGCTTGATCGCCATCGTCTCGAATTTGTCGTTGTAGAGCGTGGAGGTGCCGTGCGCGTTGATGTAGTCCACCACCTCGGGGCCCACCTGGGCGTCGTGCAGCGTATGGCGCATGGCGTCATAGGCGCCGGACCCGTCCTCGGCGGGCATGGTGATGTGAAAGGCGTCGCCCGACATGCCGTAACCGGCGACCTCGGCCCAAATCGCGGCGCCGCGGCGGCGGGCATGCTCCAGCTCCTCCAGCACCAAGATGCCGGCGCCTTCGCCGACGATGAAACCGTCCCGCTCCTTGTCGAAGGGGCGGCTGGCGTGGGCGGGATCGTCGTTACGGGTGGAGAGGGCGCGCATGGCGGCGAAGCCGCCGATGCCCATGGGAGTAATCGCCGCCTCCGTGCCGCCGCAGATCATGACGTCCGCGTCGCCGTGCTGGATGATGCGGAAGGCGTCGCCGACGGAATGGGCGCTGGAAGCGCAGGCGGTGCAAGTCGCGGAGTTCGGCCCGCGGGCCCGATAGCGGATGGAAACGTGGCCGGCGGCCAAATTGACGATGCTGGCGGGAATGAAAAACGGTGAAATCCGCCGCGGCCCGCCTTCCAGCAGGTTGCGGTGCTCGCGCTCGATGATGTCGAAACCGCCGATCCCGCTGCCGATGTGCACGCCGGTGCGTTCCGGCTCGGGCACCGGCTCGCCCAGCCCGGCGCCGCGCACCGCTTCCTCCGCCGCCGCCAACGCCAGTTGGATGAAGCGGCCCATCTTCTTGGCTTCCTTCTTGTCCACGAAGCGCAGCGGATCGAAGTCCTGCACCTCGGCGGCGATCCGGCAGGCGAACTGCGAGGCGTCGAACAGCGTGATGGGGCGGACGCCGGAGCGCGCCGCCAGCAAGCTCTCCCAGGTTTCCGCCGCGGTATGGCCCACGGCGCAAATCAGCCCCAGCCCGGTTACGACGACACGGCGGGCCACGGCGGATTATGCCTTCACGTGCGCTTGGATGTAATCCACCGCTTCCCGCACGCGGCGAATCTTTTCCGCGTCTTCGTCTGGAATTTCGATGCCGAAGGTCACCTCGAACTGCATGACCATTTCCACCAAGTCCAGCGAATCCGCGCCCAAGTCCTCGACGAAGGACGCATCGGGCGTCACCTCGCTGGGTTCGACGGTCAGTTTTTCAGCGACGATCTGCCGCACTTGTTCTTCGACGCTTTCGGCCATGTGTACCGGTCCTCCCGCCCCTCTGTTTAGGCTTTCGGGCGAAGCAATCTCTCATCATACAGGCGGGCTACGGCGGCGGCAACCGGAGCGGGCAAAATGGCGGTCGGGCGATCGGCTCGCGGCGCGGGGTCTTGGGTCTGGCGCCGGCGGGAAGGGCGGGCTTCTCCACGCCGCGGCGCGCGGAACCCCCGCGGCGCCGCCGCCCGGCGCCTGCCCGCGGCGGCCAGGAGCCGTGCTACGCTGCGCTAGCCATGGCTACAATCCAATTCCTAGGAGCGGCGGGAACGGTGACCGGCTCCAAACATTTGCTCACCGCGGGCGACACCCGCCTGCTGGTGGACTGCGGGCTGTTCCAGGGAGCGAAGATTTGGCGGGAGCGCAACTGGGAGCCTTTGCCGGTGCCCACCGAAGCGATCCAGAGCGTGGTATTGACGCATGCCCATCTGGATCACACGGGCTACCTGCCGCGCTTGGCCCGGGACGGCTATCGCGGCGCCATCTACGGCTCCGCGGGCACGGTGGAGCTGTGCGGGATTCTGCTGCCGGATTCCGGGCGGTTGCAGGAAGAAGACGCGGCATTTCACCAGCGGCATCCCGGAACCAGCTCGCACTCCCCGGCGCTGCCCCTCTATACCGAAGCCGACGCCCGGCAGGCGCTGGCGCTGATGCGGGCAGTGGAGCGGGAGACGCCGTTCGCGCCGGCGCCCGGCATCACCGCCCGGCTGCACCGCGCGGGACACATTCTAGGCTCCTGCATGGTGGAGCTGCTGCTCGGCGGCGGAGAGGCGCGGCGGCTGTTGTTCACCGGCGACATCGGACGCCTGCACGGCAGCGGATTGGACGGCGGTCCGGCGGCGGTCGCGGACGTGGATTATCTGGTGATGGAATCCACCTATGGCGATCGGGAGCATCCCGAGGTGGACATTCGGCCGCAGTTGGCGGCGACGCTCGGCGCGGCGCTGGCGCGCGGGGGTGTCGTGGTGATTCCGGCGTTCGCGGTCGAACGCACGGAGAAGCTGCTGTTTCTGCTCAAGCACCTGATCGAAGAAGGGAAGATTCCCCGCGTGCCGGTGCACATTGACAGCCCCATGGCGATCGAGGGCATGGAGGTGTTTCTGCGGCACGCGGACGAGTTCGACGCGGACACGCGGACGCTGTTGGCGCGCTACGGTTCGCCGCACCGCTGGCCGGAGCTGCATTTCGACCGCACCACGGAGGAAAGCAAGGCGCTGAATGCCGCCCCGGGACCGATGATCATTTTGACCTCGAGCGGCATGGCGACCGGGGGGCGGGTGTTGCACCACCTGGCGCAGCGGTTGCCGGACGCGCGCAACCTGGTGGTGTTTGTCGGCTATCAGTCGCCCGGAACGCTGGGACAGCAACTGCGCGACGGGCATCGGCCGATTTGGATTCACCACGCGCAGGTGGCGGTGCAGGCGCAGATCGCCGCCTTCGAGCAGTTCTCCGACCATGCGGACAAGACCGAGTTGCTGACCTGGCTGCGCGGATTCAGCCGTCCGCCGCGCGCAACGTACCTGGTGCATGGCGATCCGGACTCGGCGCAGGCGCTGCGGGAGGAGCTGCGGGCGGCGTTGGGGTGGCGGGTGGAAGTCGCCGCGTGGCGGGAGGAAGTCAGCCTGGACTAACCGCCGGCGCCGCGGCGGCGGGAACGGAACGCCAGCGCAGCCGCCAGACTCGCCAGGGACCCGTGGCGCGGCGGATACTCCAGTCCGCTCCCGCCACGGGCGGTGGATTGCGGTCGGCCGCCAGCGCCAGCCAGCGCACGTGGTAGCGGCGCAGATAGGCGGCGGGCGAATGGCGGATTCGGCGCAGGGCGTGACGGGCTAGCCGCCCCAGGCGGGCACGCTGGGCAGCGGACATTACCGGTCCATCGGCGGCGGCGGGGCCGGAACGAATTGGACCAAACAACTGCGCCAGCCAGCGACGAATGCCGCGGCGGCCCGCGCGTTGCGGCCGTCCTGCCAGCCAAGCATTCAAGGCCCAGCGGGCGGACCAGTTGCGGTCGTCGAGACCGGGATCAATCAGCGTGCTGTAGCCGCTCAGAGGGCGGGCGCCGTAGGCCACGGCGGCGAGATCGGCATATTCCAGGGCGCCTGCCACCGTGCGGCCCGGCGCCATGGGCGGCGCGGCAGCCAGAAACGCGGCGACGGATGCGGTCGGCGGCGCCGCCGTTTGGCGTAGGCCAATCCGCCAGCGTAGGTAGACGCCAAAGATGACGATCACGATCAGGATCGCCGTCCAGGCGGCGCGAGCCATCCGCCGGCGCACCAACTCCTCCACGGCCGCCAGCAGCAGCACCACGGCGAGGGGATGCCCCAGAAACCGGTACCAATGGTTGTTTTGCATCTCGATGCCGGTGATGAACTGCGAGTTGCTGAGCAAAAATGCGGCGGCGACCAGCGAGCCCACCACGCTAGGCCAAACCAGCGGGGATGCGGTGTTCGGCGCGGGCGCGGGGGCTGCATCGGCGGTTCGAGCGCCGCCCGGCCGGCGCCGATGGGCAATCCAAAACAGCAGGGCGGAGACCAGCAGGATGCCCACCAAGCCCCAATGCTCCGCACGTAACGCCAGGCGGCCGACGGGAACGAAGACGTTCAGGCGCGCCATGGCGCCGGGCGCGGCATGGGCATGCAGCGACGACGCGTGCCAGGCGCCGGCGGCGCCGATGGCGACGCCGATGGCGGCGATGGCCGCGCAATTCCTTGCCTGGGGGCGCACCAGGAGCGCCGTGAGCGCCAAGGCGACGAGAGCGGCGGTCCAGTCGTAGAAGTAGACGTAGAACAGCAAGCCCAAGGCGCCGCCTGCCGCGGCGATCCAGGGCCAGGCCGGACGCCGGGCGCCGCGCTGGGCGGCGGCTAGCCACAGCGCCAGGAAGGCGAGCAGAAAGGGCAAGGAGACCGCGGGATCCACGATGCGCCACAGGGGCTGAAGCGTGGGGTGGATCCCGAGGCGTCCGGCCAGGAGTGGCCGCCAGCCGCCGTGCAGCAGCCAAGTGATCCAGAGTGGACCGGGCTCGGCCATGACGGCGGCGGCCAGCAGCGCGGCGCGCCAGTGCGCCGCCGCGCGCCGCGGGCGCAACGCCAAAACGAACAGCGCATAGAATCCCAGCGCCAGGGCCAAGCCGGACCAAGCACGCCAAATACCGTTCACGGCGAACGCGGTCCAACCCGCGAGGCGAGCGGCCACGGCCGGGAGCGTGAACAGCAGACGGGGATAAAGCGCCGCGAGACGGGCGGAAACGGCGGCGTGTTGACCGGCGGGGAAATACGCGCGGGCGGCGATTTGCAAATACAGCTGGGCATCGTAGTTGGGAAGAAAACCCCAACTTCCGGTGCGCCCCAGAAACACCAGAGCGGGAGCAAGCGCCAAGACCAATCCCACGGCGATGCAAGCCGCCGGCGGCAGGAGCAGCGTCCATTTGCCGCGCCCGGAACCGCGGGAGGCGGGCTGCGCTCCCGCCGCGGTGCGGGGGATCGGCTGCCAAGGCTCGCGCGCTGAATCTCCCCGCATGCCGGCCTAGTGTAGCAGTCGAGCGATTGCGCGGGGCGCCGATGCGCCCGGCCGGTCGTGGGGCCCGCGCTTTTTGCCCGGGGGACAAACAGGGTTGGAAAGGCCGCGAAAATCCCCGTGCGCGCACGGCGCACGCGGCCCGTCCTCGGCAAAGGCGGCGGCGCCGTCAGCTACTCCCGGTGCATGGCCCAGCGGCAGGGGACGGCTATTGCCGCGCCAGCCAAGGAGCCAAGGCGGAGCGCGGCACGGCGCCCTCCCGCAACAGACGGGGCTCGGCGCCGGTCAGGTCCAGCATCGTCGAAGGCTGGGGCGCGGCGGCGGGACCGCCATCCACGATGACCTCCAGCCGATCGCCCAACTGGGCCTCGACCTCCGCGGCGGAAAGGCAGCCAGGCTGGCCGCTGCGATTGGCGCTGGTGGCGGTAAGGGGAAATCCGCAGGCGGCGAGCAGCGCCTGGGCGATGGGCGCGCGCGGCCAGCGCACCGCGATGCTGGCGCCGCCGGCCAGGAGCTGGGGTGGAAGCCCAGGGCGTGCCGGCAGCACCAACGTCAGCGGGCCGGGCCAAAACGCCGCGGCCAGCGGCGCGAACGCTGGGGGCAGCGATGCCGCCAATTCCTCGGCTTGTTCCCGGCTGCCGACCAGCACCGGCAGCGGCTTGCCCTCATCGCGCCCCTTCACGGCAAAGATGCGCTGCACCGCCGCCGCGCTGCGCGCGTCCGCCGCCAAACCATAAATGGTGTCGGTGGGAATCGCCAGCACGCCGCCGGCACGCAGCCGGGCGGCCAGTTCCGCCACCGCCTCCGGGGCGGGATACTGGGAATCGAGGGGTATCCAATTCGCCATGAAAAATTGCCGCGACGGCGGCGGAGCAAAGAAAAAGGGGGGCAAACTGCGCCCCCCGGTTGCCATTAGGTTACGAGAAACGGCTACTTCTTTTTCTTCGTTGCCGTCTTCTTCGCGGCCTTCTTGGCGGGTTTCTTCGTGGCTTTTGCCATGAGCTATTCTCCAGTGAACAAGATCCGCGACGGACGAGTCCGCACGCGGGACTAGTGAATGTATAAAATCCGCGCGCGCGGCCTGTCAAGAAAAAAATCTTCGCCGCGGCGCCGGCCGCCGAGTTCCGCTTGGACTTTTCGCCCGCCGCGATCGTGAGGCGCCAATGACGCAAAGAAACCTTCTTCCCAATCGCGCCGTCCTCCCTAGCATGCGAGTCGTTTTTCTCCGCGCGGCGGTGTTGGCCTTGCTGGCGTCTCTCGGCTGCGCCGCGCTGCCGTTGCGGGCGCAGTTGCTGCCGCAGGCGCCGAGCGGACCGACGCCGCACGCGGAGTCCGCGCCGGCGGCTCCGCCGCGGCCGGCGCCGCCGGCGCCGCGCGCGCCCACCATCGTCGCCAACGCCAACCTGGTGAACGTCGTCTTCAGCGTGCGGCATAAGAACTCGTTCGTCGCCGGGCTGACGCGGACGGATTTCCGCGTGCTGGAAGACGGCGTGGCGCAGCGCATCGAGTTTTTCTCCGCCGCCGAGAACCAGCCGCTGACGCTGGGCTGGCTGTTGGACACGAGCCCAAGCCAAGTGAACCTGCTGCCCGAGGAACAGGAACTCAGCGGCGATTTCTTTCGCCAAGTGTTGCGTCCGAAGGACCTGGCCTTCGTGCTGGGCTTCGACGCCGACATCCGGCTGCTGCAGGATTTGACCGCGTCTCCGGAGTTGCTGTCGCGGGCGGTGGACCACGCGCACATTGGCGGCGGCTCCGCCGGCTCGATCTACAATCCGGGACCATTCCCTTCATCCACGCAGATCGGCGGCACGCACCTCTGGGACGCCATCGTGGAGGCTTGCCGCGACCGCCTGGCGCAGCAGGTGGGCCGCAAGGCCATCGTGGTGATCACCGATGGGCAAGATCAGGGCAGCGAGCATACGCCGGCGCAGGCGGCGCGCGTGCTGATGGACAGCAACACGGTGCTGTTCGCGGTGATCGCCGCCGACCCGGCGTTCTACCACGGGTTCTACGACGGAGCCGGAGCGCTGCGCAAGGTAGCGAAGATGAGCGGCGGCGAGACCTATTACGTGCGCAGCGGACACATGGCGCGCGACTTCAACCAGATCGCCGCGGCGTTGCGCAGCCAGTACAGCCTGGCCTACCGGCCGACCCGTCCCTTGCGCTATGGCGGCTACCGGAAGATCAAGATCGAGCTGGTCGGGGCCGCCAAGGGCCGGGGGAAGATACGGGCGCGGGCGGGATATGACGCCGGCAGCGCATTGCGCTAGCCGCATTGTCGCGCCGCTCGGCCCCCCGCGATTGCGGGGGCGGATGGACTCAATGGAAGCCTAATTCTGCGCGTTCAGCAGCGGCATCCCGTCCTGGAGAAAGAACCGCGCGGGACAGTCGCCGGCGCCGCAGGTGACGGCGGCCTCGCCGGCGAATTGCTGTTCGGTGACCACCACCAGGCGGGCGCAGAACGGGCAGTGCAGCAGCGCGCAGAACGACCCAGCGCTGCCATCGTCGGCGGAGTTGTTGAGGACGAGGACGCTGCCAGGCTCGATGAGATGCGGCAACCAAGCGTCCATTAGATTCACGGCTCCGGTTGTTTGCCCCGCAATCATCGTTCGCCTCCCCTCGTCTCTATTCTGTTGCCGCTGGTGTTCGTGCAATTCACGCGCCGTTGTTCCCGCCTCGCCGGCGGGCCGTTCCCAATTTCGCCTCTACGTAGGAACCCATGCCGTGCCAATCAGTTGCGCGTTTGCCCCGGCTGCTGCCAAGGGCGGAACCAAATCCGTACATGGACAAGAATCGGCACTTTGGCGAAAAACTTTCGCTTTTCTTGGCGGGATTCGCCCCGCGGCCATCTTCCTCTGGTTGCCGCGCCAAACCAACCCGGAATGTCGTGGGGAACCTAAGTGGTCAAACGCAGAGCGCCACGCCCCCCGCGGCGTTGAGAACCGCGGCGACGGGCGCGTAGCTGCGCCGGTGCAGCGGGGTCACGCCGTATCGCGACAAGGCGGCGAGATGATCCGGCGTCGCGTAGCCCTTATTCGCGGCCAACCCGTAGTCGGGAAAGACGGCGTCCCATTGCTGCATCAGCAGGTCACGATGGACTTTGGCCAGGATGGAAGCGGCGGCAATGGAAGCCGACCGGCCGTCGCCATGGGTCAGGGCCAATTGTGGCCCCCCCCAATCGAGGGTGACCGCATCCACCAGCACATAATCCGGCTGGGGCGCCAATGCGGTGACGGCTTGGGCCATCGCCAGCCGCGATGCCTGGTAAATGTTGATGGCGTCAATGCGGCCCGCGTCCACGGCGGCAACGGACCAAGCGAGCGCGGCTTGCCGGATGCGGGGAGCCAAAGCCTCTCGCACCTCGGCGGACAGCAGCTTGGAATCGTTGATCCCGGAGACGCGGCGCTCCAGGGGCAAGATGACGGCGGCCGCGACCACGGGGCCAAACAGGGCGCCGCGTCCCACTTCGTCCACCCCGGCGATGCGGCAGGCGCCGGCGCGTTGGGCCTGGCGTTCGTGGTAACGCGTGCAACGCATCGGCGTTTCGGGGCGCAGACCCCGCGGCAGGACGGAGCCTACGCTTTGCCCGTGGGCGCGGTCCGCTCCTTGAGCCGCGCGGCCTTGCCACGCAGGCCACGGAGGTAATACAGCTTGGCGCGCCGCACATCGCCGCCGCGCAGGACCTCGACGTGGTCAATGGCGCGGGATGCCACCGGGAAGATGCGCTCCACGCCTTGGCCGAAGGAAATCTTGCGCACCGTGAATGAGGCCCGGCCGCCGCGGCCATTGCGGGCGATGCAGACGCCCTCAAAGGCCTGAACCCGCTCCTTTTCGCCCTCGACGATGCGTACATGCACCCGCACGGTGTCCCCGGGCACGAATGCGGGCAGCGGCGCCGCGGCTTGTGTTTCCATGTACTTCTGAATGGCGGGATGAATGCTCATAACGCGTTCCTTCGAGCCGGGTCACCGGCAAACCGTTTTATTTTAGCAGAGCGTCCCCGCCCTTTCGGGAGCCGGCCGGCGGCGATGGCGACGGGGTTCACCCGCTGGCGGCCTGAGGCATGGCGACAACGCACTCCGGACCGTCGAAGCGGGCGGAGTTGACCCAGCGCGGGGCCACGGGATACGCGGCCATCTCCTCGGCCGCATAGGGGCGCAACAACTCGGCGGCGGCGGCGGGAGCGGCGCGGAGCCAAACGTCATATTGGCTGGGGTGCAGCATGACGGGCATGCGGTCATGGTAGGCGGCCACCAGTTCATTCGCCTGGGTGGTCACGATGGCACAGCCACGGTTCTCGCCGCCGGGCGCGCCCGGCGCGGCGATAGGTTCCCAGACGGCGGCGAAGGCGAACAGTCCGCCGTCGCGGCGGCGAAAATAGCTGGGCTGCTTCTGTCCGCCTTCGGTGCGCCATTCATAAAACCCGTCGGCGGGAAGCAAACATCGGCGCTGGCGAAACGCGCCGCGAAAGGCCGGCTTGGTGGCGACCGTTTCTCCGCGGGCGTTGATCAACGGCGGGCGGGCGGGCGCATCCGGCGCGGCGGCGGCCCAGGCGGGACGAAGCCCCCATTGCGCCAGGCCCCACTCGCGCTCGCCGGCGGCGGTGGCGGCAATGACGGGCACCGGCTGCGCCGGGGCGATGTTGTACCGCGCGCTCCAGGCAGGCGTGGAGCGCAGATCGAAATGCTCGCGCAGGCGCAGCGGGTCTTTGGCAAGCGTGTAGCGTCCGCACATTAGGAGCTCACCGCCCTTTCCGCCGCCGGTTCCGTCCAGGCGGGCAATTCGGCCGCCGCCACCACCGGAAACTCAATTTTGACCCAGGTGCCGTGTCCGACGGAGCTGCCGATCTCCAACACCGCGGCCTCGCCGTACAACACGCGCAGCCGCTCGCGGGCATTGGAGATCCCGATGCCGCCGCGGCCGGCGGCGAGGGCGCGGCGGGCCTCGGCCAGGCGCTCCGGCGGCATGCCCACGCCGTCGTCGCCGATCTCAATCAACAGCCGCACCGGGCGCTTGCCCGCTCGCGCGGAACCGGCGGCGGGCCGGCGTGCTCGCAATGTGATGGTCCCGCCCTCGATGCCGGGCGCCAGGCCGTGGCGGATGGAATTCTCGATGAAGGGCTGGAGCAGCATGCTGGGCACCGGATCGTGCAGCACGGCGGGATCAATGTCCTTGACGAACCGCAGGCGCTCGGGTCCAAAGCGAACGACCTCGATATCCAGATAGTCGTCTATGAACGCCAGTTCGTCCGCCAACGGAGCGTAATGTTCATGCTTTTTGAGCAGGCGGCGAAGAATATTGGACAGCTTGACGATCAGCAGGCGCGCGGTGTCGGGATCGAAGCGGACCAGGGAGGCGACGGAGTTCAGGGTATTGAAGAGGAAATGGGGATTGATCTGGCTGGTCAGGGCATCGAGCCGGGCCTGGATCAGGAGGCGTTGTTGCTCCTCCAGCTTCATTTCGATGCGGGTGTTGTTCCAGATCTTGATGGGAATTGCCACGGACAGCACCGTTCCCAAAATGGCCACCAGCAACCCCCAACCCTTGGCCCAGGGAGCGAAATAGACCTGACCGGGCGCCCAGCGCGCCACGTCCCAGGTGATGAGGGTCAGCGCGGCGAGCACGGCGAACATCAATGCTTGCCAGTCCCGTAGCGGGCGGTCGAGGCGGTTTTGCAACCAGCGCCAAAGCTCCAGGTCAATGAACGGCGAGAAGCCCCAGATCTCTTCGGCGGTGGGCGCGGCGCGGCGGCACAAGCCGCCGGCCCAGCCGGCCAGGGCCGCCAGCCCCAAGCCCAGCCATTGGTGCGCGACAATGGCCGCGGGCAGGGCGATCAAGGCGCCGCCTACCGCGCCGGGCAACTGGCCGGCGATCAGCCCGGTCAGCACCGCCCCGGGCAAGGTAAGATCCGCTACGCCGAAGCCCGGGGACAGCAGGCGCATGACCACGTCCCCGCCAAACGGGATCAGGAAGAACAGCACCAAGCCCCAGCGCTGCCGGCGGGTGCGGCTGGGCGCGTAGAGCACGCGCTTGAAGGCCACCGAGCGCACGAGCACGGCGGCGATGGTGGCCATGACGCCGAGCTTGACCAGGAAGCCGATGAGCAGCAGGCGCTGGCTGTCCGGGTTGGCCATGGCCCTATAATGAACCCTTGTCCGCTTCGCCACGCGCTTCCGATGCTGCCGTCCGCCTGGTGGCGGAAGCCGATCTGCCGACCCGCTGGGCGCGATTCCGCATTCTGGGCTTCACCGGCCCCGGAGCCACGCCGGATGCGCCGCCGGAAGAGGCCGTGGTGCTGCGGCTGGGCGAACTGGGCGAAGCGCCGCTGCTGCGGATTCATTCCCAGTGCCTGACCGGGGATGTCTTCGCTTCGCTGCGCTGCGACTGCCGGCAACAACTCGAGATGGCGCTGGAGGCGATCGCGGCGGCGGGGTCGGGTCTGCTGCTGTATGAGCAAAAAGAGGGCCGCGGCATCGGGTTGATGAACAAGCTGCGTGCCTATGCCCTGCAAGACCAAGGCGCGGACACGGTGGAGGCCAACCGCATGCTGGGCTTTGGCGCCGACGAACGCGACTACGCGTTTGCCGCCGCCATTCTCCGTCATTTAGGCGTACGCCAGGTGCGGCTGCTGTCGAACAATCCGGAAAAGATCGCGGCCCTGGAACAGGCGGGGATTCGCGTCGCCGAACGCGTGCCCTGCCAACCGCCGCCGGCCAGCGAGGCGCGCGACTACCTGCGCGTCAAAAAAGAAAAGCTCGGCCACCTGTTGGGATAGACGGCCTGTTGGGATGGACGGCGGCGCGGCGGCCGGCGCCACGTCGCCTCATCATCTCGCTGCGTATCCCAATCCCGCCGCGGTTTTCCCGCGCCCGCTTTGCCCCCGGGCAAAAGGCTCGGCCTCCTCGCGCCGATCAATGGCCCCGGCGCTAGCCGGCGCGGCGCGTCTGCCACCACAAGAAGCCGACCCAGCGGGCTTCATTGTGAATGCGCAGGGCCAAGGGCTCTCCACCCGAATGGCCCTCGCTGCGGCCGTAATAGATCAGGATGGGATGCCGCCGCTGCCAAGCGGCGGCGTCATCGGTCTGCATCTCGGCGGTCATCTTCATGGCATGCAGCGGATTGACGCGCGTATCGCCGGCGCCGGTCAGAAACAGCACGGCGGGATATCGGACCCCGGGGCGGACATGCTGGTAGGGGGAATAGGCGGCGATGAAGGGGTAATCCTTGGGATTGCGCGGGTCGCCGTATTCGGCGGTCCAGAGATTGCCGATCGGGAACAACTCATAGCGCAGCATGTCCAGCAGCGGGTGCCAGCAGACGATGGCGCCGAACAAGTGGGGCTGCTGGGTCATGGCCGCGCCGACCAATAAGCCGCCATTGCTGCCGCCGAAAGCGGCCAGGCGGGCGGGCTGGGTGAAGTGATGGCGGATCAGCCAATGCGCGCCATTGTAGAAATCATCAAAGACGTTCTGCTTGTGGGAGAGCATGCCGGCTCGGTGCCAAGCCTCGCCGAAAGCCGCGCCGCCGCGGAGGTTGGGCTGGGCGAAGACCCCGCCCATTTGCGCCCAGGCGATGGCCAGCGGATCCCATTCCGGCGTTAGCGTGATGTCGAAGCCGCCGTAACCGGTGATCAGCGCCCGGGCTTGGCCGTTGCGGGCTAAGCCACGTTTATAGACTAAGAACATGGGCACGCGGACGCCGCCGGTGCTGGTGTACCAAACCTGGCGCGTGACCAGGTTGCGGGGCAGGCCGGGAACGCGAATCCGGGCCCAGACCTCGGATTGGCCGGTGCGGGCGTTACCCGCGTAGATGGTCGGCGGGACGGTGAAGGAACTCCACTCGTAATAGATGTGGGGATCGGACCAAGTTCCGGAGATGCCGCCGATGGAACCTAACGGCGGGAGGGCCAGTGTCCGCAGCAGCTTGCCGGCGGGGGTGAAGACGCGAACGCGGCTGGATACGTTGTGCAGGTCGGTGACGAACAGGCGGCCGCCGGCGGCGGCGACGGACTGAATCGGTTCCGGTCCGGCGGGCACCACCACGCGCCAGTCACGGCGGGCGGGATGGCGAAGATCAATGGCTAGCACGCGGCCGTTGGGCGCTTGCCAGTCGGTGTGCACGAACAATGTCGAGCCGGCGAATTGCCCATGGAACCAAGCTTTGAGGCCGGTCACGAGCGGGCGGATGGGCCCGTGGGCGGCGCGGTTCTGGAGATAGAGCTGATTGGTCTGGCCCGTGCCCTCATCCACCTCAATCAGCAGATACCGTCCATGGGGCGAGACGCTGACGCCCATCGCCATGTTCGTTCCCAGGCCGTGGCCGAAGACCAGATGGTCGCTTTGGACCGGCGTGCCCAGGCGATGGAAGTATAGCCGCGGCCCTTTGTACGGCCAATCCTTCACGTAATAAAAACCGCGCGGCTTTTGGGTAAACGCCACGCCCCAATAGCGGGCGTGGGGCATGACGTCGGGCAGATCCTTGCCGGTAGCGGCGTCGTAAATGTGCAGCGTGCTCTGATCCTGCCCGCCATGCTGGATGGCATAGGCCATCAGCCGGCCGTCGGCGGCAACGCCGGCGATGTAGGCGGAGATGAGATGCTCGGCGCTCATCGGGTTGGGGTTGACCACGACGCGAGCGGCGCCGCCTAAGCGGCGCGTATAGATAACCGCCTGCGGCTGATTGGCGGCGCGGCGGGAATAGAAGAGGCGGCCGCCGCGCTCAATGGGCGTGGAGATGACGCCGATGGCCAGCAGCGGGCGCAGCCGCGCCGCGGCCTGGCGGATGGCGGGAACCCCGGCCAGCACGCGGCGCGTGTAGCCATCCTCGCGGGTGATCCAGGCTTGCGTCTGGGGCGAATGAGCGTTCTCCAGCCAGTGGTATGGATCCTGGATCAGATGACCCGCCACGGTGTAAACGAAGGCGTCCTGCGCGGATTTCGGCGGCGCGGAGACTCGCCCGCGCGATGCCGAACAGCCCGCCATCGCCATAACCGCCGCCAATACCGCCGCCAAGCTCGCCTGCCGCATTCGCATCACCTCCGCTGGACAAGGCTCACTATAGTCCGGGCGCGGGGCGGCGGCAATCGCCGCGCGGGGCCGAGCGAGGCAGTCTAGCCGCGGCGTTGGAAGTGATCCCAGCCGCGGGCGGCGAGCGGCCGCGGCGGACCGGAGGCGGGGCGCAGCCAAAGTCCGGGCTGGGCGGTGATCTCGCCGATCTCGGTCAGGGCAACGCCGGCGGGATGGAGGCGGCGCAGGCGCGCCGTGTTGCGCGCGGGTACGGTGAAAAGCAATTCGTAATCTTCCCCGCCCGCGAGCGCGTGGCGCAGCCCTTGCGGGCCCGGCAGGCGGGGCAGGCGGGCGGCGTCCACCACGGCGCCGACGCCGCTTGCGGCGCAGAGGCGCGCGAGATCCAAGCTCAACCCATCGCTGATGTCCATCGCGGCGGTGGCCAGGCGCTGGGCGGCGAGCGCCATGCCCAGTTCCCAGCGGGCGCGCGGGCGGCGAAATCTGGCAATGGCGGCGGCGGGCGGCATTTCCCGCTTGGCGCCGCGCCGGGCGCCGCCTTGCACCCAAGCGCGGCCTGCGGCCGCCAATCCTAAACGGCCGCTGACGAAGAGGCGGTCGCCGGGACGCGCGCCGGCGCGGGTTAGCGCCCGGCCGCGCGGCGCCGCGCCGAGGCCGACGATGTCGGCCAAAACGCCGCGCGGCAAGGCGGCCAGATCGCCGCCCGCCAATTCCGCCCCCGCCTGGCGCGCGGCGGCGAGCAGCCCGCGGAAAAATTGCCGGCCCCAGGCGCCGCTCGCCGGCGGCAGCGCAAGGGAGACGAACAGCGCGGCCGGGCGGGCGCCCATGGCCGCCAAGTCGCTGAGCGCCCGGCTGGCGCAGCGATAACCGCAGTCGGCGGCGCGCTCCCGAGCGCGGAGAAAATGGACCCCCTCCAAAAATAAATCCGTGGTGACCACCGCGTCCTCGCCGGCGGCGAAGCGCAAAATGGCGGCGTCATCCCCAATGCCCAGGCGGACCGCGCGGCGGCTGGCGGCGCCGCTCCGTGGCTGCGCCGCGGCCTGCAACCAGCGCACCCACTCCTGTTCGCCCGCTCGCGAGGACCGCCCAGCGGGCCCTCGCCCGCCTATGGTTTGCGGCGGCTGGCGCGCAGCGCTCGCGCCACGTCGGCCAACGGACGCGGTACGGCGCGTGGCGGGGGACATTGTCGGCAGCATAACAGGCTGCCCGGCGGCGCCGCTTGCGGCGAAGTTGCGGCCCGGCACGCGTTTGGCGGCGGCCAATCGCGGGGCCCGCCGGGGGCCATTCAGCCCGGAGCGCGGCGCGGCCGGCGGATGGCTTCTCGCGGGGGCCGCGCCTTTTGCTCGGGGAGCAAAGCGGGCGCGGAAAGGCCGCGAAATTCCGCGGGGCGGCCCGTCCCCGGCAAGCGACGCGGCGCGGCCCCAAAGCCGGGGTCCACAACGCGCAGCGGTGCGCGTTGGGGTGGAGCGACGCGCCGGCTGGGCCGGGGCGGACTGGGGTCCCCGGCCCAGCCGGCGCGCAAGCGGGACGCCCCGC
>JAKAUF010000161.1 GCA_021827785.1 Acidobacteriota bacterium
TCTCTACACGCCGCATCTGCCGCACGACCACATCATGCAGCGCCGGTCGTACTTTCAGCTCTTTCTGGCTACCAGCCGCTTGCCGCGGCGCTAAGCACGGGAACGGCGGCCGCTGCATCCGCCGGCGGAGCCGCGCGAACGAGCCGGGAGAGCTTAGCGCCGAACCCCGGTACCGTAACAGCAACCTGCTATGGTGAACGGATGGATCGCGAGTTGCTGGGAGCACTGGCGGACGGCGCCGCCGCCGTCACCGCCGGGGCGCATTTGGCCCGCTCCCTGCGCCAAGCCTACGATGCCCGCCAGCAGGAGTTGGGCCGGCAACTGTGGCCGGAGCCGCGCATCATGCCGTGGGAGGAGTGGCTGGCGGAGCAGTGGATGGCCCTCCAGCCCGGTGGGGGGAACCTCGCGTATCTCGCCACCGAAGCCCAAATCCTGGCGTTGTGGCGGCGGCAGATCGGCGACGATGCCGGCTGGGACGCCGCCGCGCTGGCGCGGCAAGCCGCGGATGCATGGGACCTGAGCCGGGCATGGCGCGTCGCCCCTGCCGGCGGCACCGCGGAGTGCGACGCGTTCGCGCGGTGGGCCGCCGCCATGGAACAAGAACTGCGCCGTCGCAATTGGATCACCGCGGCGCAACTCCCCGACCGATTGCGGGATTTGCTGGCGGCAGGGGCGATCGCGCCCTGGGAAACGGGCGCGGTTATTCCCGTGGGCCACGCTCCGCTCACACCGCAGCAGGCGGAGTTTTTTGCCGCCTGGCAGGCGGCCGGCGGGCAGGTGCGCGGGCTGCCGCAGCCCGGCGAGCCGGCGCCGCGGGGCACGGCCCGGCAAGCGGCGTTTGGCCGCGAAGCGGCCGAGAATGAGGCGGCGGCGGCGTGGGCGCGGCGGCAATTGGAAGCCGGCCGCCGCCGCATCGGCATCATCGTTTTGGACCTGGCGCGGCGGCGGGAGGCGTTGGAGCGGGCCTTTACCCTGGCCTTGGAGCCTGCCGCTTGGTTGCCGGGCGGCGGCGCCCCGGCGACGTTTCACATCACCCTGGGCCCGCCGCTGGCGGAGCAGCCGGCCATCGCCGCGGGGCTTCGCGTTCTTCGTCTGCTCGCTCCGGGAGCGGCGCTGCCCGCCGCCGAGGCCGAGGCGGTGCTGCGTTCGCCGTACCTGGCCGGAGGCGCCGCGGCCGCGGGGGAATCCGCGCGCTCCGCCCAGGGCCGCGCCGTCGCCGCGCTTACGGCCGCGCGGCAAATCGAAGCGACCCTGGGCGGCATGCTGCGCGCCGCCAGTGCCGCCAACGCCGATGCACTGGCGCAGCGCCTGCGCCAGATGCGCGCCGCCGCGGCGGCTTGGCCGGCCCGGCAAAGCGCCGCCGCCTGGGCCGAATCCTTCTCCGCCGCTTTGGCGGCGG
Source organism: Acidobacteriota bacterium (assembly GCA_021827785.1). Taxonomy (GTDB): domain Bacteria; phylum Acidobacteriota; class Terriglobia; order Terriglobales; family SCQP01; genus JAKAUF01. Next base: position 1,400 of record JAKAUF010000161.1, read on the forward strand.
GCGGCTGGCCGGGCGAGGAGCTGGGCAGCGCGGAGCATCAGGCAGTGGGGCGGTGGAACGACCTGCTGGACGAATTCAGCGGCGTGGCCGCCGTCGTTCCGCCGCTCACCGCGCAGCAAGCGGCGGAGCAGTTGTCGGCGCTGGCGGCGGCGCAGGCGTTCCAGCCGCAGGCGCCCGCCGCCCCGGTTGAGATCCTCAGTCCTGAAGCCACGCCGGGATTGAGCTTCGAGGCAGTCTGGATGCTGGGCGGCCACGCCGCGGCGTGGCCGCCTCCAGCCAACCTGAATCCCTGGTTGCCCGCGGCGGCGCAGCGCGCCGCCGGCCTGCCGCGCATTTCTCCCGATGCCGCCAGGGAATGGGCGGAGTCGGTCACGCACCGGCTTTGCGCCGGCGTGCAAGAAGCGGTCTTCAGCTTCGCGCCGCCCGATGGCGCCGCCGCCGTTTTGCCCAGCACCTTGATCCGCGATCTGCCCCCGCTCGGCGATGCCGCCGCGCCGGCGTGGCCGGCCGGCGTGCCTGCCGCGACGCAGGAGCCGATTCCGGACGAGCCCGCGCCGGTGGCGACCCCCGCGAGCGGCGAATCCACCGCCATCGCCGGCGGCGCCGCCGTCTTCACCGACCAAAGCCTGTGCCCGTTCCGCGCCTTCGCGCACCACCGCCTCCATGCCTCGGGCCTGGATTCTCCGGCGCCCGGTCTAAACGCCGCCGCCCGCGGCCAGTTGTTGCACCAAGCGCTCTATCGGATCTTTCCCGCGTTGGCCGACGCCGACGGCTGGGTGACGGTGCCGAAAGCGGCGCAATGCAGCCGGTTGGCCGCCGCGGCGGCCGCGCAGGCGGTGCAGGAGATGGCGCAGTACCCGGCCATGGCGGCGCTGCGCTCGCCCGCCTTCGCCGCGCTGGAAACGGAGCGCCTCGCCAAGACGGTCGCGAAGTGGCTGGTCGAGGTGGAGGCGGCGCGGGGCCGGTTCGCCGTGCGGCTGGCGGAACAGCAGAGAGTCGGCGAGATCGGGGGCCTGGCGATTCGCTGGCGCGCCGACCGCGTGGACCGCTTGCTGGATGCGGGGGGCGGGGAGACCATTGCGATCCTCGACTTCAAATCCTCCCGCCAACATGGCCGCGGCGATTGGGCGGGGGAGCGGCCAAAAGATCTGCAACTCCCGCTCTACGCGCAGTTCGTCGCGCCGCCGCCCGCCGCCCTGGCCTTCGCCGTGGTGCAGCCGGGAAAGATGGGATTCGCCGGCGCCGCCGCAGCCGAAGGGCTGCTGCCCGGCTGCAAACCGTACGACACGCCGTGGGCGGAGCAGTTGGCCGCCTGGCGGCAGGTGCTGGAAGACTTGGCGGCGGAGTTCCTGGCCGGCCATGCCGCCATCGCCCCGCAGCCCGGCGCCTGCGATCTTTGCGACCTGGCGCCGCTGTGCCGGATCGGCGAACTGGGCGGCGCGCCGGAGGTGGATGAGGGCGGCGAGGAAGGCGAGGCGGGCGGCGATGGCCAATAAATCGGCGCCGCTGCCGGACCAAGCGGCGCGGGAGCAGGCGCTGGATGTGAAGCGTTCGTTTCTGGTGCAGGCGCCCGCCGGGGCGGGGAAGACCGAACTGCTCACCCGCCGCTTCCTGGCGCTGCTGGCCAAGGTGGAGCGGCCGGAGGCGATTCTGGGCCTGACCTTCACCAAAAAGGCCGCCGCCGAGATGCGCGAGCGCGTGTTGCAGGCGCTGCGCGGAGAAGCGCCGGAAGGCAAGGAGCTCTCCGCGGAATTGCGGCAGCTGGCCGCGGCGGCGCGGCAGCGTGACCAGGAGAAAAAATGGCGGCTGCTGGAGAATCCCGCGCGCCTGCGGCTGCAAACCTTCGATTCCTTCGCCGCGAGCGTGACCATTCAGGCGCCGCTGGCCAGCCGTTTGGCCGGCCGGAATACGGAAACCGACGCCGAGCCAATTTATCGCCAGGCGGCAAGGGAATTGCTCTCCGAGTTGGCGGGCCCGGAATCGGACGATGCGGCGCCGGTGCGGGCGGCGCTGCGCCGCCTGCTGTTGCACGTGGACAATGACTGGCCGCGCCTGGAACGGCTGCTGACCGGCATGCTCTCCCGCCGCGACCAATGGCTGCGGCACTTCGGCGGCGGGGAAACCGATGCGGATGCGCGCGCCGCGCTGGAGGCCGCGCTGCAATCCGTGATCGCCGCCGCATTGCGCGCCGTGCGGGCCGCCATTCCGGCGGAACGCGACGCGCCGCTCGCGGAACTGGCGCGCTACGCGGCGGCGAACCGCGGCGAGAAATCCCATCCCCATCTCGCCGCCGGCCAGGACCTGGCCAGTCTCCCTGGCGCGGAACTCGCCAGCCTGCCGATTTGGCTTTGCCTGGCCGCCATGTTCCTGACGGCGAAAGACGAGCCCCTCAAGAACGTCACCGCGCGCCAGGGATTCCCGGCGGCATCCGGCGGCGCCGCGGCCAAGGCGATGAAGGCGCGCTGGGCGGAGCTGCGGGACGCCCTCTCGCCGCAGGCGTTCGCCGCGCTGGCGGCGGTGCGCAGCCTTCCCGCCCCCGTGTACAGCGATACCCAGTGGGAACTGCTGGCGGCGCTGCTGCGCCTGCTGGCCCGGGCGGCCGCGATTCTCGACTTGCGGTTGCAGCAAGCAGGCGCGGCGGATTTCATCGCCGTGCAAACCGCGGCGCAGGCGGCGTTGGGGCCCGATGATGCGCCGGGCGAGGTCGCCTTTGCCTGGGACGCGCGCCTGGAGCATTTGCTGGTGGATGAGTTTCAGGACACTTCGCTGGCGCAATTCGAGCTCCTGCGCCGCCTGACGCGGGAGTGGCAGCCCGGCGACGGCCGCACGGTGTTCTTGGTCGGCGATCCGATGCAATCCATTTACGGCTTCCGCCAGGCGGAGGTGCGGTTATTCCTGCGGCTTTGGGACGAGCGGCGGTTCGGCGGGCTGCCGATTGCACCGCTCCAGCTCAGCGCCAACTTCCGTTCCGCGCCCGCGCTGACGGATTGGTTCAACCGGGCTTTAGCCGCCGCCTTCCCGGCGCTGCGCGACCTGAGCACCGGCGCGGTGCCCTATGCCCCCTGCCAGGCCGCCAACATCGGCGGCGCGGGCGCGGAGGTTTGCTTTCACCAAGTGCCCTGCCTGCCCAATCCGGAAACCAAGCGCGGGCAGGTGGACCGGGATGCCGAGACCGCCGCCATCGTGCAATTGGTCGCCGAGCTGCGCCAGGCGGAAGAGAACGAGAACGCCGACATCGCCATCCTGGTCCGCATTAAGCATCACGCCGCCGCCATCGTGGCCGCGCTGGCGGCGGCCGGCGTGCCGGTGCAGGTGGGCCTGAACACCCTTGGCGAGCGCCCCGCGGTGATGGATCTGTTGGCGCTGACGCGCGCGCTGTTGCGCCCGGCGGACCGCATCGCCTGGCTGGCCATTCTCCGTGCGCCGTGGTGTGGGCTGGCGCTGGCGGATTTGCTGGCGATCGCCGATGGCGATCCGGACCAGGCGATTTGGGACAACTGCCAGGACCAAGATCGCCGGCTGCGCCTTTCGCCCGCGGGCCGGGTCAGTCTCGACCGTTGCCGGCCGGTGCTGGCGCAGGCGTTGGCCGCCGCCGGCCGCCAGCCCCTGCACCGCGTGGTCGAAGGCGCCTGGATCGCGCTGGGCGGTCCCGCCGCGCGGCGCGCCGGGCAGGAGCAGGGGGATTGGCAGGACGCCCAGGCGTTTCTCGAATTGCTGGCCGAGCTCGAAGAGGCCGGCGAGGTGGACCTGGATGCGTTGAGCGAGCGCGCCGCAGCGCTGAAGGCCGCGCCCGTGGCGGATCCCGCCGCGGTCAAGGTCATGACCATTCATGACGCCAAGGGCCTGGAGTTCGATACGGTCATTCTGCCGGGATTGGATCGTTGCGGCGCGAATGAGTCCAAGCATTTGCTGGAATGGCGCGAACTGCCCGCGCGGAATGGGGGCGCGGCGGAGCTTTTGTTGGCCCCGCTGGAAGCCCCCGGCGAGGAAGAGGCGACGTACCACTATCTGCGCGATCTAGGCAAGCGGCAGCGCGGGCAGGAGCTGATCCGTCTGACCTATGTGGCGGCGACGCGGGCCAAGCGGCGATTGCATCTGTTCGCCGGCTGGCAGGCGGAGAAGGCGCCCGACAAGCGCAGCATGGCCTGGCTGCTCTGCCCGGAGGGTGAACCGCCGCCGCCGGCCGAACTGGTTGCCGCGGCCGCAAGCGGCGCCGCCGCGGCGGCTCCCGCAACGTTGCGCCGGCTGCCCGCCGACTGGCGGCCCGCGCCGCCGCCGCCGCCGGTCGCTTTGCCGGGGCCGCCGCCGCTCGGCGCCCCGGCGCCGGTCAGCTTCCAATGGGTGCATCCCTTGGCGCGGCGCATCGGCGTGGTGGTGCATGCATGGCTGGGCGCCACGGCCGGCCAGAAGGCGCCCGCGCCCTGGACCGCCGCCGGCATCCG